>NZ_JAOTGB010000004.1:0-92446 GCF_044427425.1 Streptococcus sp. 2018WUSS126
TTCGCTCCATTATCAGAAGATCCAAGGGATATTGCACCAAGACTAGCTTTGTCAATGTAGAAGACAATATTCTCAATCGTGATTTTACAGCTACTGCCCCCAATCAGAAATGGTGTACAGATGTGACTTTCTTGAAGTACGGTATCGGCTGTAAAGCCTATTTGAGTGCGATTAAGGACCTTTATGACGGCTCTATTGTCGCTTATGTGGTTGGTCAGTTTAATGATAATGAGTTGGTATTAGAAACGCTTCGTAAAGCCCGAACAGCTAATCCTGATGCGACACCATTAATTCATAGCGATCGAGGATCACAATATACTTCGAAAGATTATTACCGTCTGACGACTCAGTATCAGATGACACGCTCTATGTCTCGTGTTGGTAAGTGTATTGACAATGCACCAATTGAGAGTCTCTTTGGGCACTTTAAGACGGAGTGCTATGATTTGAAGAAGTATAAGACCTTTGAGGAGCTAGTTTCAGATATTGATGCCTACATCTATTTTTATAATCATCAACGATTTCAAGAACGCAACAACGGCCTTGCCCCTCTTGAAATGAGGAACAAGGCCGTCGCCTAATCTTTTATTATTTCATTGTCCACTTGACAGGGAGCAGTTCACATCCCCAAACGTTCTTCCATTAGTTGAAAAATAGCAGGATTTGGCTTTGTGATACCAACTTGTCCAGAAATAAGGACATGTTCTAGCTCAAACCAATTAACTAACCCCATCGTGCGTATCTTTCTCAACTGATGTTTATAAGGTCCATTCGTAATAATCCCCATTGTAATTCCTTGCGCCTGACACCACGAAAATATTTCTGGAAACACTGGACTGAGCTCTATCTGCCCTTGAAAATAATCATAATCTATTTGAATAGCTAAGGCTGTTGCATCAGACACCTGATACCCAAAATCTGCCAAAGCATGTTTCATCCGATAAATATGACTGTCTTTCAGACTCATCTTTCCAGTTGCTGTCGCTTTAAATACTTCATCCGCATATCTGCGAAAGGAAAGGTAGAGTGGTTCAATTTGCTCTCTTGCTACTTCAATATGTCTTTCCAAAGCACGTTCAAACGGTTGAATCTGGTCATAAAGCGTATCATCTACATCAAAAATTAAGGCTTTCATGAGTCAATTATAGCAAAAAATTCCAGCCAAAGCTTGGAATTTTTAACTGCTTATTACACCTTTGCTTGAATCTCATGCATTTGAGCATATACTCCACCACGTGCAACCAATTCTTCATGCTTCCCATGTTCAATAATTCGACCTTGATCTAAGACAAGAATCTGGTCTGCATTTTGAATGGTAGAAAGTCGGTGAGCAATAATAAAGGTTGTCCGACCTTCTTTTACCACTTCCATGGCATGTTGGATAATTTCTTCCGTCTCCGTATCAATATGAGAAGTTGCTTCATCCAATATCAGAATTTTAGGATCAGAGTAGAGTGTCCGCGCAAAGGCAATCAACTGACGTTCCCCACTTGAAAAGGCCGCCCCCTTCTCAACAACCGGTTCATCAATCCCTTTCTCTAAGCGAGATAGCATAGGCCTTGCACCAACTTTTTCTAGCGCCTGCATGATTCTTGTTCTATCTGCTTCCTCTTCATTCATGGAAACATTGCTGGCAATCGTCCCTGTAAAGAGATAGGGATCTTGCAAAACAATCCCCATGTGACTGCGCAGGCTTTCACGAGAATAATCACGGATATTTTTCCCATCAATCAGTACACGTCCCTCCTGTGGATCATAGAAACGATAGAGGAGGTTCATAATAGAAGACTTACCAGACCCAGTATGCCCAACCAGAGCAACTGTTTCTCCTTTTTCTGCCCGAATGGTAATATCTTTCAAAACTGGTCTGTTTTCTTCATAGCTAAAGTTCACGTGTTCAAACACGACTTGCCCTTGTTCAACTTCCAAAATACGATCACAGTCGTCCTCCACCTCTTCTTCTAGAAGGGCCATTAGACGCTTACCTGTTTCAAAAGAGCGAAGCATATTTGGGAACTGTTGAACCAGCGCTCCCAAAGCAATGAAGACTCCTTCGATATAGTTGACATAAACAAAGAGTTTCCCAGCTGTAACTCCATCCTGTCCCGCAAGAAACTGATAGCCGACTACCGTTAAAATCGCAGCAATGACCAAATTTTGCAGAAAACCACTCAGATTCCACGTGGCAAGAGACTGGGCCCAGATAATCTTATTATCTGCCCGACGCATCTTGTCAGCAGTCACTTCAAATTCTCTCATGATGCGCTCTTCTTGTCCAAAAAGTTGAATCAAACTTGCACCATTCATGGTCTCATTCACCTGCGTATTGACGTCACTCCTTGCATCATAAAAATCCTTCATTGGCTTGTCTGTCATTTTCTTGTAAGCAAATTGAATACCGATATAGAGTGGTATCAAGAGTAACATCAGCCAACCGAGACTCCTATTCATGTAAAATAGAACACCGTATGTAAAGAGCAAACGAACAATATTGTTAAAGACATTAACTAAGGTCCCATAAAATTGTGTCCGCAGGGTTTCTGTATCATTGACAATTCTAGTTGCAATTTTTCCAGCGGGCTTATCATCAAAATAAGAAATAGGCAACCGTTGCATAACATCGTAGGCTTGATTACGTAGATTTTCAGCAATACGATTGGCGCAATGCATAAGTAAACGCATAGATAGGTAGAAGCCAATAGCTCCCAGAATAATCATTACCATGTATTGAACTGACTGGTTTAAGAAAACAGCTTCATCAAAGGGCAAACCCTTGCTCAAATCCGTAATCGGCCCATCAATCGCCTGCTGAATCAGCAGAGGAGCCAATCGAACCATGGTCGAAGCCAGTAGATAGAAGCCGACAGCTACTATAAATAGCCACTTAACACGACCGATTTGTTTTAATAAAAAACCTAAAATAGTCATTACTCTCCTCCTTCCTGGCTTTGTTGTCGTTGGTATTGTTCATAGTACCAACCTCTTTGGGCAAGCAAATCAGCTGGACGCCCTTCCTCAACGATACGCCCCTCATCCAAGACTAGTACCCAGTCTGCATGGTTGACAGCAGATAGACGATGGGTCACGATGACATTGGTTTTGCCTGCACGTTCTTTTTGAATATTTTGGATAATCTGGCGTTCTGTCCGAGCATCCACTGCCGACAAAGAATCATCTAGAATTAACAAATCTGGTTCTCGCAGGAAAGCACGGGCGATGGAAATCCGTTGTTTCTGACCGCCAGAAATAGACACACCACGCTCACCAATCATGGTATCAAGACCATCACTCATCCGTTTTAAATCTTGACTAAAAGCTGCTGTGGCAATGGCTTGTTCAATCTCCTCAGAGCTACTAGCTACTTTCCCAAGGGCAATATTTTCTCCAACAGACCTTGAAAACAAAATGTGTTCTTGTGGAACATAGCCAATTTTTTCCTCTATACTAGAACGTTTAAAGTCTAAAACAGATTGATGATTGATGAAAAAATTTCCCTGACCAATCGGATACTGGCGTAAGAATTGGCGAACCAAGGTCGTTTTTCCAGAACCAGTCTTCCCAACGATACCTACAGTTTGCCCTGCTTTCAGTGTCCAATTGATGTCCTGTAGGCTGGCTCTTTCTGCCTGTGGATAACTAAAGCTATAATTTTTGAAGGAAATGCTAGACAGCTCTGCAATTTCCTTAGAACCATCAGCCTCCAAATCATCACCCGTCTCAATCAGCTCTTGCAGTTTTTCAAAAGATGTCTTACCAGTCTGATAAACAAGGATGAAATCTGCTAGTGTCCAAAACGGCTCTAAAAGCGAACCGACATACAATTGAAGGGCAATTACTTGTCCCAAGGTCAGTTGCCCTGCTTTCACGGCTTGTGCCCCCATGAGAAGCACGAAAATAGTAGATAATCCCAAACAGACTGTGGCTAATGGATTATACAATGATTGCAAGGAAGTGATGCGGTCCCCACCTTGAGCCAATTGCTTGGTACGAGCTTGAAATTGAGCCTTTTGAGTTGCTTTTTTACTATAAGCCCTAGTCACTCGAATACCTTCGATGACCTCCAAAACTTCATTATTGAGCTGGGCTACAGCTTCCCTATTGGCATCAATCGCCTTATCTTGTTTTCTCCCGATAAAAAATATACATAGTGTCATGAATAGCATCGGTAGTAAAGCTACTAGCGAAATTTTCCAATCAATAAAGAACATCGTGGGAATGATAAAAGCCAACATACCGCCTGCATAGACGACAATCATAAGACCGTAACCCACCATCTCCATCAGGCCATCCACATCCGTTGAAAAACGAGTCATGACATCTCCTGAGCGGAATTTTTCATAAAATGGAGTCCGCATGGTTACTAATTTTTTAAAGGCACGTTGCTGCATATCAAACTTGAAGTTGACAGAGGCCTGAAATAATTTCAGATGCCAAATGAAGGCTGTTGCATAGTTCAGCACTGTTACCAATAACAATAAGGTCATCTCCTGAACCAATATGGCCTGAGTCAATTCATTCTTGGTCAGTATATCGACCATCCGCTGTATGATTTGCGTTGGTAGCAAAAGTGTGGCGTCATAAATAATCAAGGTCACAGCAACCAATAGATAGAGCCACTTATGACGCTTGATGTAGTCAAAAATTAATCGAAACATATATCTCCTTTACAAATCTATAACCTATCATTTGCCACTTTATTCAATGAGTAACAGTTGATAGACCTTACCTTTCTAAGCGCACAAAAAAGCCTAGGGAAGCATCTCACTCCACCTAGGCTTGTGTAAGTCCACAAAAATAGACCAGCTCTTGAACATAGTCGACAATTTTTATCACACCATGACCACAGTGCTTGATTGTCTCAACGTTTCAAAATATAGCCCACGAAAAACGACAAAAGTTCATCAATGAGCTTTGTTTTCCTGCTTAGAAAGGAGTGTATGATAAAAAATAGCTTGCTGCATGACAAGTTGCTTGTTCATTTGTTTTACTCCTTTCATATTTCTAAGCCCTATTCTACCATAATAAACATTCATGTCAAGGGATTTTTTTAAAAAAACAGCCTGAATAGGCCGTTCCTTATTTATGCTGGTTTCTGGGATATTTTAAAAATACTTGTATTGGTAGAAATGTAAAATAGCCGATTTAATCGCATTTTAAATTTATTTTTACAACTCATTAATACATTCTTTTTTACTTTTGGAGCGAATTGGGGACAACGACTCCAATTTCCTCATCACCCCCTGCAGCTTCTCTGCAGTCTAACTTCTTCATCTATTTTAATTCGCAAAAAAATTAAAAAAATTGAGAATTATTTTTTTATCATGACTTTTTATTACTATAGTTGATTGATTTTATTTTAGTGATACAATTAAATCGAAAAATAAAACAAAGGAGATATTAATATGTCTACACAATATCGTTGCATTTGGAAAAAATTAGCAATTGCTTTGTTAATTTTTGTAACCGCTTTCTCCGCTATCCCTAGCCAAGCTAGTACCGGGAAGAGGATTAAGAAATTCCCGAGTACTTCACATATCGAACTTCGCACGGATGTTAGTAATATCCCTGGTACATTGCCATTTGATGGGCAAAATAGACAACTTTCGCTTGGAGAGCTAGATAGTCTCAACCGACCTACCTATGCACATATCCAGCTCAGAGACCAAGACGAACCTACGCTGACACGAGAAACTTTGACATACAATCCTGTTGGTTGGTTTAATTACAAAGTACCATATAACGGGAAAAAAACTTGGTTAATGAATAGGGGGCATTTAGTTGGTTATCAGTTTAGCGGTTTGAATAACGAGGCTAGAAACCTGGTGACCATGACAGCCTACCTTAACACAGGAGCCCTATCGGGAGCTAATGATAGTAATCCAGAAGGAATGCTTTATTACGAGAATAGACTGGATAGCTGGTTAGCTTTACACCCAAACTATTGGTTAGATTATAAAGTAACTCCGGTATATCAAGACAATGAACTAGTCCCTCGTCAAGTGATTTTGCAGTATGTTGGTATTGACTCAGAAGGGCAGGCGTTACAGATTAGTTTAGGCGGCGAAAAAGAAGTAGTAGACAATTACGGTATTACTACCGTTACACTAGAAAATGTATCACCTTTAGCGGAAATTAACTATGAGACAGGCATGTCTCCTACTATTAGGTAAAAAATATAAGAGGCTGGCAAAACTAGCCAGTAAATGAAAACACAGATAGATTGAGCTGATTTTGATGAAATCCAGCCGAACTGTCTGTGTTTTTCTTTTTGTTGTTACTACCTTTGGCTAATTTTTTAGCCAATTTCGTTAAATTCATATTCATTAGGAAGTATCCTATCTCTGTTTCAACTACCTTTTATCCTCTGACATGGACTCTACGCACGCCAAAAACACCCTTCATCCTACCAAATACGAGTTCGACATCCACCTTGCGTTTGGCATAAATTGTCAGATACTGACTTGTCCAGTAGTAAGTTCTACCTGATTTTTTCATCTCAGTCTAATTTCCAGTTTTGGTGTTAGACTAGAACTTACTTTAACTTACTTTGAAAAGTTAGGCACTCTCTTTTTCTTTTTATTTTAAAAAAATCCATTGACATTTTTTTGAGATATGATATACTAATCAAGTACTGCTGGTTTAGCTCAGTCGGTAGAGCGCATCCATGGTAAGGATGAGGTCGCCGGTTCAATCCCGGCAACTAGCATGGAATAACGTTAAAACCCTTGATACACAAGGGTTTTTATTATGTCTTCTCCAATTTGCCCCAAATTTTTAGAAGATTTTTCTGACCTTGTCATTGCTCTTCTCTTTTAATGATTCAAGCTGATGGACATAGACCTTGAGTTTAATGTTTAAATTTTCATGTCCAAGTAATTGAGAGATAGAGATGAGCTCTACTCCTTGCGTAATCAGGTAAGATACGTAGGTAGGTCTCAATGAATGTATATGAACATTTCGACCGACAATCTTCTTAATCAGAAGCATAGACTCTATTCTGATTATTCTCAATCCAGCACTTTTCTTTATAGTCTTTCATCAACTTGACAGTATGATCATAGATAGGTATTTTATGCACTGAACTGGTATTCTTAGTCGGAGCAAAGTCAAAGGTGGTATTGTAGTTGTATATCTTGTTGACATCTATAATCTTGTTTTCAAAGCTGATGTCATTCCATGTCAGCCCCAATGCTTCAGCAAAGCGTATGTCTGTACCTGCTATTAGGTAGATAATGACGTAGGAGTGGTATCGAATATTCTGTCTGGCACATTCGATAAGACTTGTATACTCGTCGATTTTAAGAAATTTTGCTTCTTTTGGTTCGGACTCTACTGATGAACGTATGGTAGTAAAATCGCAGAAATTCCGCTCAATAATGCCCTCATGTACCGCCATCTTCACGGCTGTCTTTACTTGATAATGGAACTTTTCAACTGTTTCCTGTGGTGAGTACTGGCAAATTGATTCAGTACTTGTTGCTACATACTGTTGGTTATTTCGCATAGTTTCGTATTTTCGAAATATAATTTTATTTTCTTTTCTGTATACTCGTATTTTTTCCAAGTAACCTGGCTGAGATTTGATTTTTTGTGAATTTGTGCCTAATTGCTACAGCATTCAAAATATGCCATTGATTTACCCTTTCTATTTTGTTAAAATGGGTGTAGGAAAGAGACCTACTGAAAAGCAGTTTTTTACTATACTTGTCACCCTACACTCAAATTTTACGACAGAGAGTGTTGGGATTTTTTGTTTTTTAAAAAGAAAAGGGAATGAGAAAGAATTCGACTAGTCAAAAACATATGTAGGCTCGGGCTAAAATAGTCCACTGGACTGTTTCACTCCCACACCCGCACAACTCCAACATTCAGAGTAGTGAATGTTAAAGCCAATCAACCACTGCACTGAGAGGTTGACACGAACTCTGAGAAGTGGCGCTGGGCTTGAGCCCAGTCTCATCACGATATGGGACCAAGTCCTAAATGTAAACTTTATGGAGCCAAACTCCTGACAGTCATATTGTAGGATATTTTATAAATAAGTCAAGAAATTAGAATAAATATAGTTCTTTCAATTTGCCATACACTTTTACTTTTCTCAGACTAACTTCTAGAATGTCTGAAACTAGAACTTACTTTGAGAATTTACCAAAAATAAAGAGAAAATAAGTCGTTCCTAAAAATTATCTGACACTTTTAAGGAATTATGCTATACTATTGTTATAAAAATCACAAAGGAATCAATATGAAACTGCAAAACCTTCAAGTTGGACAATCTTATTTAGTCAAAGATTGTCTAACGCAAGATGATATTCGTAAACACTTAGCGCACTTGGGTTTAAAAGTCGGAGAAGAGATTCGCATCATTTCAAAAACCAAGACCAATGCTATTTTCCAAGTCAAGGCAAGCCGTCTAGCCCTAGACAGAGAAATTATTGAATCTCTGGTTTTAATAGAAAAGTCAGCTACGGAAATAATCAATCTATCTGAGGCACCTATTGGTAGCTCAGCTAAGGTCATGGACATCTATGCAACAGGTGCACTCCGTCGTCGCCTCATGGATATGGGACTTACAAAGAACACGCAGCTATTTCTCAAAAAAGTCGCACCCCTGGGAGATCCAATCGAAATTACCTTGAGAGGATACGAGCTGACACTACGCAAATCTGAAGCGCAAATGATTGGTGTTCAAATCACAAGCGAGGTGAAGAAATGACAAAACACATCGCCCTTGCAGGAAATCCAAATAGCGGAAAAACAACTCTTTTCAACCTCCTAACAGGAACCAACCAACGTGTTGGTAACTGGCCTGGAGTCACCGTTGAAAGAAAATCTGGAACGATCAAAAAGCGAAAACATTTACTAATTCAAGATTTACCAGGTATCTACTCGCTATCTCCCTACACACCAGAAGAACGGGTTGCCAGAGATTATTTGATAGCGGACCAACCAGCTGCTATCCTCAACGTCCTTGATGCAACAAACTTGGAGCGAAATCTCTATCTGACCTTGCAGTTATTAGAAATGGGCCTTCCTACTGTTATCGCCCTCAATATGACAGACGCCCTGAAAAGTCAAGGTCGCTCAATAAACAGCGACCAGCTCTCCTATCAATTGGGAGTTCCTGTACAGCCTATCAGTGCACTAAAAAAGCTAGGTATATCCCAGCTCCTCCATGAAGTAGAAAAAATTACCAATCAGCAAGCCGAGCCAATCTATCCTCAGTATGATAAGCAATTTGAAGCCGGTCTCGCCCAAGTTATTGACCTATTATCGGATTCCATCCCAAATCATCAAAAACGCTTCTACGCTATTAAGCTACTCGAACAAGATCAAGTCATTCTGGACCAATTGCAACTCAATGCACAAGACATGCTTGATTTGACCGAAATCATTGCCATTTTGGAAAAAATTTACGCAGACGATATGGAAGCCATTATCGTCAATCAACGCTACCAATTTATCGAGAAAATCACAGAACTGGTCACAAAAGACAGCGATAAGGCTTTTAACCTGTCTGATAACATAGACCGACTTGTTACCAATCGTTTTCTTGCCCTCCCTATCTTTGCGGCAGTCATGTGGCTGACCTACTTCCTGTCTATTCAAACGGTTGGCACAATGGGGACGGACTGGGTGAATGATATCCTCTTCGGAGAGCTTGTTCCAGGCCTTATTCAGGAAAATCTAGATCGATTTGAAATCGCTGGCTGGCTACAATCTCTGGTCCTTGATGGCATTATTGCAGGATGCGGAGCCATCCTCGGTTTTGTACCACAAATTTTCGTCCTCTTCGTCTGCTTGGGAATCTTGGAAGACATCGGCTATATGAGCCGAGTAGCCTTTGTCATGGATAGGATTTTTAGACGTTTTGGTCTATCAGGCAAATCCTTTATTCCCATGTTGATTTCCACAGGCTGTGGCGTTCCTGGAATCATGGCAAGTCGGACTATTGAAAATGAACAGGACCGAAAAATCACCATTATGACAGCAACCTTCATGCCCTGTTCTGCCAAACTTCCTATCATTTCGCTGGTAGCCGGTGCTTTCTTTCCTGACAATCCTTGGATTGCTCCAAGCGCCTATTTTGTCGGTATGGCCGCCATCGTCCTATCCGGAATGGCACTAAAAAAGACCAAGCAGCTCGGTGGAGTCGCAAGCCCCTTTATCATGGAATTACCATCTTATCACTTACCGAAACTCAGTACGGTTCTCCGGTATGCATTCGATAAGGCCCTTAGTTTTATCAAGCGAGCTGGTACCATTATATTTGTGACCAACATCATTATTTGGTTCAGTAGTTCCTATAATTGGTCTTTACAAATGGTAGAAACAGATGAGAGTATCTTAGCCTCCATTGGACGCAGTTTTTCTCTCCTCTTTGCCCCACTTGGTTTTGGAAATTGGCGAGCAACTGTTGCAGCCATTACAGGTCTCTTAGCCAAGGAAACCGTCATTGCCACCTTTGGTATCCTCTATAAATTAGGAGAAACAACCGAAGAAAATCCCGAACTCTGGGGGCTTTTACAACAAGACTATACCGCATTATCAGCCTATTCCTTCCTAGTATTCAATCTCCTCTGTGCCCCTTGTTTTGCGGCTATTGGTGCCATTCACCGTGAAATGGGAGAAGCCAAGTGGACATGGATTGCTATCGGTTTTCAAACAGGTTTAGCCTATGCAAGTAGTTTGGTTATCTATCAGCTTGGTCTTGTACTTATCTACGGACAATTACCAACCGTCTGGACATTTATCGCTATCTTTCTAATTATCACAGCCATCTACAGCCTAGTGAAAAAAACAGCCAATACTCTTCCAATCGTCACGCTAAAAACATTAGAAAAAGGAGAATATTAATGCCTACTCTTATCCTCTTTCTCATCATCGTCATCTTATTTTCTCTTGCTATTCGCAGTCTCATCAAAGGAAAAGGATCCTGCGGAGATTGTTCCTGCGACTGTACTATTAAGCAAGAGATGAACAAATCTTCTCACCATAGACATCCATAACAAAAAGGTCTGCCTCATTATTGTGCAGACCTTTTTACATGTAGCTTGTCTATTAAATTTTTAAGTAGCGGTTCATGGAAATGACTGATCCCAAGGAACCAATAATAATACCAATTACAAAAAGTGCGCCAATCATTCCTGGAACAAAGACATTCATACTAATCAGAGACAAATCTTGACTAGCAAGACTAGCATTTACTGAAGTATAGATCATCTTATAAAGAGAATAGACTAAAACAGAAGGTAAAATAGCTCCGAGGAACCCTACCCAGGCACCTTCCCAGAGGAATGGTCCACGAATATAACTGTTTTTAGCACCAACCAGACGCATAATCTGAATTTCACGGCTACGAGAAATAATGGTAATTCGAATAGTATTGGAAATCAAGAAGACCGCCGTAAAGAGCAACAAACCAGTCGCTGCCAATCCCCAAGTCCGAACTAAATCAGCCAACTTGAAAATGCGCTCTGTCTCTACTTCACCATCTCGAACCTCTGTAACACCATCAATTTTAGCAATCTCTGCTGCAACAGTTTTTACATACTGCGGTTCAGTCGTATCAATGATATAAGCATCGTAAAGTGGATTGGCATCTCCTTGGAATAGGTTCCAAGTATCTCCCAAGGTAGCTGTTAATTTCTGCAACTGTTCATCCTTACTTGAATAAGTGACAGATTGTACATTTTCTAAGGCTGTAATCTGATTATACACCTTTTTATAATCTGGATTAGCTACCGTCTCTCCTGCTTCGTTCACAATCGTCTCAGCTTGATCGGTTGAGTTCGCTCTCAAATACACATTGATGCGTACATTCTGTTCCAAATCCGAAGCGAGCTTTGCCGTGTTCAAAATAACTGAAGCAAATAGACCAACCAAGGTAAGGGTAATGGCTACAGATGAAATGGCTGCAATCGTCATCCAACCATTTCGCTTCAAACTCTTCAATGACTCAATAAAGTGTCTAAAAAATCGATTACTCATCGTATCCATATTCTCCTTCCGCTTCATCACGTACTACACGACCATCTTCAATCGCAATAACACGATGACGAAGTGTATTCACAATCTGACTATTGTGTGTCGCCATCAAAATCGTTGTCCCCTGTAAGTTAATTCGCTCCAATAGATTCATGATTTCCCAAGAGTTTTCAGGGTCCAAGTTACCAGTTGGTTCATCAGCAATCAATACTTTAGGATTATTTACAATGGCACGGGCAATAGCAATCCGCTGTTGCTCACCACCTGAAAGTTCATTTGGGAAAGAACGAATCTTGTGCTTCAAACCAACCAAATCTAAAACTTCCATTACACGTTTCTTGATATTCCGTGGTTTCTCACCGATAACTTCCATCGCATAAGCAATATTTTCAAAGACAGTCTTTTTAGGTAAGAGTTTGTAGTCTTGGAAAACCACTCCTACACTACGACGTAGAAGAGGAACATCTCTCTTTTTAATTTTTGCAAGGTCAAACTTACCAACCTTTAAACTCCCCTTATCGAGCTTTTCCTCCCGATACAAGAGTTTGATAAAGGTTGACTTACCTGCACCAGAAGGACCTACAATGTAGGCAAATTCTCCCGCTTCAACATTGACTGATACTCCGCGAAGGGCAGTCGTTCCGTTTCCATATTTCTTGGAAACGTCTTTCATTTCTATTATTCCCATAGGATTTCCTGTCTTAGACAGTCCTTTCTTTAGATTTGAGAACGTTTTTTTCAAAATACAGTCCGTATTCTCTCAAAAAACTTCCTTGATGAGCGAAAAACTATCTCTTATATACAAGCACCTCACTTGTAAATACAGGTTCTTAGCTAATTCGCCATTTTAAATAAGCATCTATAAAGCCGTCCAAGTCTCCGTCCATAACCTTATCGACTTGAGCCACCTCATAACCAGTACGGTGGTCTTTTACCATTGTATAAGGTGTAAAGACATAAGAACGAATCTGACTTCCCCAAGTGATTTCTTTCTTGTCTCCCTTGAGTGAGTCTACTTCTGCCGCTTTCTTCTCCTGCTCCAATTGATACAATTTAGCCTGCAAGAGTTTCATTGCACGGTCTCGGTTTCCATACTGAGTACGGTCAACTGTGGACTGAGTTACAATCCCTGTCGGAATGTGCGTCAAGCGAACACCCGTTGAGACCTTGTTGACGTTCTGTCCACCAGCACCGCCTGACCGGAAGGTATCCATCTTCACTTCATCATCTCTGATTTCAATTTCAATGGTATCGTCCAACTCAGGCATTACCTCTACAGATGTAAAGGAAGTATGACGACGCTTAGCTGAGTCAAAAGGTGAGATGCGCACCAACCGATGAACACCCATTTCTGACTTAAGCAAGCCATAGGCATTTGGCCCAGTAAAGCTTAGAGTTACGGACTTAATACCTGCCTCATCACCAGCTTGATAATCCAAGGTTTCAACTGTAAAACCCTTGGCATTTCCATAACGCTGATACATCCGCAGAAGCATTTCTCCCCAGTCTTGTGCCTCGGTACCACCCGAACCTGGATGGATTTCCAAAATCGCATTATTGTGGTCGTAGGGTTCTGACAACAATAGGGTCATCTCGTAAGCAGTCATGGCTTTGTCCAATTCTGCCAACTTCTCAACCAGTTCATCCCGAACAGACTCGTCTTCTGCTAGAAAATCTAGCAAAATTTCGGATTCATCATATAAATCCAACATCTGATGGAAATTTCCATAAGTATTTTTTAATTCATTCAACTCCTGAGACGTCTTCTGGGCTGCCAAATTATCATTCCAGAAATCTGGCTCCGTCATCTTGTTCTCAAGAATGGCAATCTCTTCTTCCAGACCTTCTAAGTCAAAGAGACCCCCTAAAGGAAGTTAATTTTTTGCCAAGTTCTTCAATCTTTTGGCGAATTTCTGCTGTATCCATATACACCTCATTTTTATTCATAATCTTTATTATATCACATTTGTAAATCCTTGACCATGTTGAGAAAGGCCGCTTGCTCCGCTATAACATCATCATTGTCTGATGAAATGCCTGCAATAAAGTCTACCATCTCATCATTGGGTTGTTTAACCAATTGCCCCAAGGCCCAGATAGCCGTTGCCATGTGGACCGGATTTTGTTTTTTATCGATGATTTCTAGGAGTTTGGGAATAGCAGAGCGATCATTACTATTAGCCAAGGCTATGATGGCATTGCGCTGGAGAATATTTTTCCCCCGCCAAGAACCAGCAATCATGCCAAATTTTTCCTTGAACTGCCCATTTGACAAGTCCAAGAATGGAATCAGCTCAGGCTCTGCCAAATCAGGGTCGATCTCCACCACAGGTGGACTGGAAATTCCCTTGTTGTAAGGACAACAAATCTGGCAAATATCACAACCATAGATGACCGTCTTGATTTTCTTACGAAACTCCAAGTCCATCATACCCTTATCCTGTGTCTGAAAGGACAGACAACGACGAGCATTCATAGTCGTGTCACCTAATAGACAAGACGTTGGACAGGCTGCAACACAACGATTGCAATCGCCACAGTCATAATCTACTGGTTGATCCGGTTCGATGTCCAGGTTGGTCACTAATTCTCCTAGAAACATATAGGAACCAAATTCCTTAGAAATGACTAGCCCATTCTTCCCGATAAAGCCAATTCCTGCACGACGAGCGACCGCTGTATCCACCAAAGCTCCTGTATCTACCATAGCCTTGTATTCCAAACCATCCGTCAGTTTCTCAATTCCCCGTGCCAAACGCTCCATCTTATCTTGCAAGATATAGTGGTAATCAAGCCCCCATGAACTAGGGGTAATCTTCCCACGTTTGTATTGGGTCTTCTGCGGTTTGACAGGCAAATGTCGAGGATAAGCTACCGCGATAGAAATGATGGTTTTGGCAGATTCTAACGACAGTTTGGGACGGATACGTTCTTCGATATTCTTGTGTTCAAATCCTGACGAACGCCCCTCTTCCTGACTAGCACGAAGTGATTTCTCCAAATAAGCAAAATCATCAGCCGTTGTAAAACCAATCTTCGAGATTCCGATTTCCTGAGATAATTTAATAATCTCTTCCTTAATATTCATTATATTCATTTTAGCAAACTTTGGATATATTTAGCAAGACCTACATAGCTAAATAAGTTATTAATATAACAAAAAACGTTAGTACAAAACAAAAAATATTCATACGAACATAGGCCTTCTCCCGCCAAATACTGGTCAAGACATACATGATATTAATACCGATTGCTCCCCCTAAGCCGTTAGCCAGTAAATCAGTTATATCTGCAACCCCAAGTAAAAGAAGATATTGCAGAACCTCAAAGCAGAGACTCACTAACATAATCAAACATAGATTAGCCACCCACGATGCCTTGCGAAATAGCATTTCCATATAAATACCAAAGGGAATAAAACTTACAATATTAAATAGAATTTCTGGAAAATCCAGCACTCCATCATAGACCGCTGTTCCTGCAAACGGAATTAAGTTTATACTAGCATAACCATAGCGTCCATATACGATGCTCAAGTCCATCTTAAAGACAATCATCCAAGTAAGTAAAAGGAGATAGGCAAAAAATAAAAACATACTCATTTTCTTTGTCTGCATAGAAATTCTCCTCTCAACTAGCATATTTTATCATTATATCATAAATGCTGTTCTATAAAATGTCACTTCTGTGACAAAGCTCGTTCCATATTACAAGTACTTTACAGCCTACTAAAAACAGAAAAGGAAGACACTACCAAGCCTCCCCTTATTCCAAAAAATATCTTATTAAAATGTCTGATTGCTATGCTGAAAAGCCTTATATTGATGGATTTGTAGCATCAAACGCTCAAAGTTCGCTTCCTTACATGCTCGCATGATTAAGAAGCAATCAATAAACTTCCACAAATAAAGTCCAAAAAATAACAAGAAACCAATCAAGATAAATAGCGTAACAAAAGATACTGCAAAAGCAATCAGCTTGGCAAATCCCAATTCTTTATTCCCGACATAAAAACGGTCGACACCAAACTCACCGAAGAAAATAGCCAAAATAAGAGCGACAAGAGGTTGACGCATCTCAACCATCATAAGAACGTTTAAAGCCTCATCATCTAAATCTTCTAGTTCTTTTTGCAGAATGAATAACTTATCAGATGGCAAATAACTGCTTTTACTTAAAATATAATTCTGAAGATAATTCATATAAACTCCTACCTCTTCAAAATTATAGCAGTTTCTTATTCTTCAAGCAAGCCTGTAGGGGAAAACAGTATCAGAAACCGTTTACATTTTTTTCTTTTTTGCTATAATGAAACTAGATTACAAGGAGGTTCATATGAGAGTTATTATTCATTATCCAAAACCTATCAAACAACTATCCTCCCAAAAACTTCCACTCCTGGTAGATGAAAAAATTGCTGGGACAGTTACTCAAGGTAAAATTCTAAGCTTACCAATTACACAACCATCTGTTACACTAAGCATTCGAGGGGATAAAAAATCAGCCATTCAAGTTAAGGAAGGCGATAGGGTCCAAATAATGGAAAATAGCAGGTACTTCATTCTCTACTACTTCAGCTTGGCTATCGTACCAATCGCCTTACTGTTTAACTTACCAACTCTTGTCAAAACCATCCTCCTCATACTAGCATTAGCCATTACGTTGTTGGGACAAGCAATCTTCCCAAAATACATTATCAGTACAGAAAAAAGCTCAGACCACTAAATCTGAGCTTTTTCAAATGATATTTGCTTTTAGTACAAGGTAACGAGGCGCAGGCTGTACTGAAGTACGGCAAGTCGAGTTAACGAAGTAATAAAAGATAAGCTGAATAACTATATTAGATAGCTTTTTCATCCAATCCCAACTTACGTTGAACAAATTTAACAATTTCTACAACGACAACCATGAGACCTGAACCGATTACTGTTACCATCCATTGAGTCGGTGTCAAGATAGATACCTTGAAGAAGGTATTGAATCCTGGAATCACAACAGTCGCCATCAAGAGCAAGAAGGCAGCTACGATAGACCAGTTAAAGAGTTTGTTCTTGAATGGCCCAACGGTAAAGATAGATTGGTAAACAGACTTAACGTTGAAGGCATGCACCAACTGAATCAATCCAAGAGTAACATATGCCATCGTAAGAGCATCCGCATGAATGGCATGGTTATCTCCAGCATGCTCTGGGTAAAGAAGTGCAAAACCATATACGCCCAAGACAAGTGCTGTTTGAAGGATACCTTGATAGATAATCGAACTCAAGACACCACCTGAGAAGAAGCTTGAGTTACGACCACGAGGTTTGTGCTGCATAACACCTGGTTCAGCAGGTTCAACACCAAGGGCAATCGCTGGAAGTGTATCTGTTACCAAATTGATCCAAAGAAGATGAACTGGCTCCAATACGTCCCAACCAAAGAGGGTAGCAAGGAAGATACACAATACCTCAGCAGTGTTGGCTGACAAGAGATACTGGATGGTTTTTTGGATGTTTGAGAAGACTTTACGTCCTTCTTCAACCGCCACAATGATAGTTGCAAAGTTGTCATCTGCAAGGACCATATCAGAAGCACCTTTCGAAACTTCCGTACCTGTGATACCCATACCGATACCGATGTCGGCTGTCTTAAGTGATGGCGCATCGTTAACACCGTCACCAGTCATGGCAACAACCTTACCATCATTTTGCCAAGCCTTAACGATACGAACCTTATGTTCTGGAGATACACGAGCGTATACCGAGTATTGTTTGAAGACTTTTTGGAACTCTTCATCCGTCAATTCGTTGAGCTCTGCACCTGTAAATACATGGTCTTCTGTATCGTTTGGATCGATGATACCAAGACGTTTTGCAATCGCCTCAGCTGTATCTTGGTGGTCACCCGTAATCATGATTGGACGGATACCAGCTTCCTTAGCAACACGAACAGCTTCTGCCGCTTCAGGACGCTCAGGGTCAATCATACCAACCAAACCTGAGAAGACAAGGTCGTTTTCAACAACGTCAGATTCCAATTCAGGAATAGCATCAACATACTTGTAAGCCATCATCAAGACACGAAGGGCTTGTTTAGCCAAGTCCTTGTTAGTTGCAAGAATGGCTTGTTTATCCGCATCGGTAATCGGACGAATTGTCCCATTTTCTTCAATTTGCGTTACACGTTTGAGCAATTGGTCTGGGGCACCTTTAACAGCTACAAAGAAGTTTCCAGTAGCTTGTTGGTGAATAGTTGACATCAATTTACGTGTTGAATCAAATGGCAATTCAGCCACACGAGGCTCCGATACCAAGACTTCACGAACGTCAAAGTTTTGATCCAAACCAAATTGAACAAGTGCCGTTTCCGTTGGGTCACCGATCAATTTACCAGTTGGGTCAACTTTTGTATCGTTGGCAAAGTTCATAACACGAAGCGTTGTATTGCTTGCATCCAAAGCTTCTTTAGCATCCACCAATTGACCGTTTGTATAGACTTTTTCAACAGTCATCTGGTTCATAGTCAAAGTACCAGTTTTATCTGATGCGATGATTTCAGTTGAACCAAGTGTTTCAACAGCAGGCAACTTACGGATGATAGAATTACGCTTAGCCAATACTTGAGTACCAAGTGAAAGGACAACCGTTACAATAGCTGGCAAACCTTCTGGAATGGCCGCAACCGCAAGAGCTACAGAAGTCATAAGAGCAGGCAAGATACCTTCACCACGTACGAAGACTGAAACAGCCATCGTTACCGCTGCAATTACAAGAACTGCATATGTCAAGACTTTTGATAGCTGGTGCAAGTTTTGCTTCAATGGTGTATCAGTCTCATCAGCATTAGCAAGCATGCCAGCGATGTGCCCAACCTCTGTGTACATACCTGTATTTGTAACCACACCAAGACCACGTCCGTAAGTAACATTTGAGTTTTGGTAGGCCATGTTGACACGGTCACCGATTGGTGCATCTTCAGCCAAAACTGCTGACAAATCTTTATCAACTGGTACAGACTCACCTGTAAGAGCTGCTTCTTCGATTTTGAGGGAGTTAGCTTCCAACAAACGCATATCGGCAGGGACAACATCACCTGCTTCAAGCAAGACGATGTCACCTGGTACCAAGTCTTTAGAATCAACTTCGACTACATGATTGTCACGAAGCGCACGCGCAACTGGGCTTGACATGTTTTTTAGCGCCTCAATAGCTGCCTCAGCTTGACCCTCTTGATAAACACCAAAGGCAGCGTTCAAGATAACCACGGCCAAGATGATAATGGCATCTGTCAAACCGTGTGAACCTTCTGTAATCACCGTCAAGATTGCTGCTGCAATCAAAATGATGATCATCAAATCCTTAAACTGATCCAAGAATTTAGCCAAGAGTGTACGTTTCTCACCCTCATCCAATTCATTACGACCATAGTCTGCCAGACGTTTGCTAGCTTCACTACTAGACAAACCGTCTAAAGAAGACTCCATGCTTGACAATACTTGCTCTTCGCCTTGTGTATAAAACAAATCGCGTTTTTGTTCTTTTGACAATTTCCTTCTCCTTTTCGGCCTCTTCTCTACCTTCTACAATAAAAAAGAGACCTGTTTTATTAAAACAAGTCTCGCTATTTAATATATTGCCGGAAACAAGTCGGATTGACGACAATATCACGGAATTTTCCGCTAGCTACTCCCTCGATTTGTTAACTATTATATCAAAAATCCCGAGAAATTCAAGAATATTTTTCTGGAAATAAGAGATTATTTCCACGAGATTTCCAAATTATAGGAAGCAAAAAGCTGCTGGTTCTCCAATCCCTTTAATTCATATTGCAACTGGACACTTTGATCCGAACGGTTTAATTGGTAACGTTTTGTATCGGTCACAAAATGCTGGATTCCTAACGGTGTAGGAATGGTCACAATAGCTTCTTTACCAGAAATGAATCGCATAATAGACTTCGGAGTGGAAAAGCGTGTCATCACTAACTCTTCTTCGTCACATTTTATGACAACTTTTTCAGCTTCATCGTTACTATAAATGAGATAGAGATTCCCATCTTTTTCCTTAACTTCCACTTGAAATTGCTGATCCACTACCTCAATCTGCCCGTCCAGATCAATTTCATTTCGTAAATGAATATCCATAGTTCCTCCTACTATTTTTTAATCCTAGTAACAAAGGATGAACGAAGCAGAGTAAAGCCTGTATACGCTGCAATGAAAACAACTAAAATTTTCAAATTATTAATATCCAAATTTGATAGGAAGAAAGCGGCTGTCAAAACACCTAGCACCCCACCGACAATGATTCCTGGAACTCCTGGCCAGTTTACTCGTCCTGATTGGATAAACTGCTTGGCACCAGCTGTCATAATCATAGCAGCATTCAACATCATAACTGGAAGAGCAACCGCTGGACTAATTCCCATCAATGAGAAGAAAATTAACTCAGGAGCATAGTTACCCAGTCCCATACTCATCAGCATTCCCACCATAAAATCAAAGGCAATACCAACAGCCAGTTTCCAACCAGTTAAGCCCTTTACTTCATTGGTAAGATCTGCGCCAGGGTTAGTAATCATGCGATAGACCATGAAACAGGCTGCAATAATTAGTAAAATCCCAAGAATTCGTTGAACTTTCTTTGTATCCCATTTTTGAGTTACCTTGGCACCAATAAAGGCACCCGTAAATGCCGCTGCTGCCATAGCAATCAGAGTGACCATATCAACCTCAACTATCGTAATAAACAATAGCGCCTCTACTAAGACTGGTATGATGTGCGCCGTTGTCATGGTCGCAGGAATTTTACGATCGTCTTCCACCAACTTTGTCAGTTTAAACATAGTGGTTGTCGTTGCAAAGGTTCCAATCCCCAAGGTGTCTAGCAAATCAGTAACATAACCGATACCAAATCCTGTCCAAAATTTCTCTTTTAGAGAAATATCGTGCTTTTTAGTATAGGATAGAATTGTGTAAAGCATCCAAAGAATCAGGGCTACAATAAAGACCTGAATTGTTAATAAGATAATTTGATTATTCATTTCTCCATTATACCAAAAGATTCCATTGGGTACATAGCAATATCCTTGTGTTTTAGAAAAATCAGGAATTTATCTCCCTTTTTTGTTATAATGAAACTATGATAGAAAAAGTATTTCGCGATCCAGTTCATAACTATGTACATGTTGATCATGAGCTGATTTATAAACTTATCAATACAAAAGAATTTCAGCGACTACGCCGCATCAAGCAACTAGGGACTACTTCCTATACCTTCCATGGTGGCGAGCATAGCCGCTTTTCGCACTGCCTCGGCGCCTACGAAATCGCCAGACGGATTACTCAAAAATTTGAAGACAAGTATCCACAAATCTGGGATACAAATGAGTCCCTACTGACCATGGTTGCTGCGCTACTCCATGATGTCGGACACGGAGCCTATTCTCATACCTTCGAGCGTCTATTTGATACAGACCATGAGGAAATGACCTGTGCAATTATTACTAGTCCAGAAACGGAAATCAATGCTCTGTTGAAACAAGTTTCACCTGAGTTTCCAGACAAGGTTGCTAGTGTTATCAAACACACCTATCCAAATAAACAGGTCGTTCAACTCATTTCGAGCCAGATTGATGTTGACCGGATGGATTATCTATTACGAGATTCCTACTTCACGGGTGCGAACTATGGTGAATTTGACCTAACTAGGATATTACGTGTCATTCGCCCGACAGAAAACGGAATTGCCTTCAAAGAATCTGGTATGCATGCAGTAGAAGACTACGTTCTCAGCCGCTACCAGATGTACATGCAAGTCTATTTTCATCCAGCAAGCCGCTCTATGGAAGTCCTATTGCAGAATTTACTCAATCGTGCCAAACTACTATATACTAGTGAACAGGAGTTTTTTGCACGAACTTCACCTCGGCTATTACCTTTTTTTGAGCATCGTATCCGTCTAACCGACTACCTCAGTCTTGATGATGGAGTTATGAATACTTACTTTCAATCATGGATAGATGGACCAGATCGTATATTATCTGACTTAGCCCAGCGCTATATCAATAGGAAAGTGCTCAAATCCATCACTTTCAAGGCCGAAGAAGAGGAAGCTTTGGACCGCCTGCGTAGCCTGGTCGCAGACGTCGGGTTTGACCCAGAATACTATACTGCTATTCACCACAACTTTGATTTGCCGTATGACATTTACCGACCGAATGCAGAAAAGAAACGGACTCAAATTGAGATTTATCGCAAAGATGAAACCTTGGTAGAACTATCCTCTCTGTCACCAATTGTCCATTCCTTATCAGGCACAATCCATGGCGATAGCCGCTTCTATTTCCCAAAAGAAATGTTAGAAGAAACAGGAATTTTCGCACCTCAAATAGCTGATTTTAACAGCCACATACATAACGATCATTTTATAATTGGAGAATCAAATGAGCATTAAACTTGTCGCCATCGATATTGATGGTACACTACTAAATAGTCAACACCAAATTACAGCTGAAGTACACTCAGCAATCCAAGAATCAAAAAAAGCAGGCGTTAAAATTGTTATTGCTACTGGTCGCCCCATTTCCGGTGTTCAAGCAATTTTAGAAGAACTCAATCTTACAGAAGCAGGTGACTACGTCATCACTTTTAACGGTGGCTTAGTCCAAGATGCAGCAACTGGTGAGGATATTGTCAAAGATACCTTGACTTATGAGGACTATCTCGACATCGAATCTGCTGCCCGTAAACTCAAGCTCCCAATGCATGCCAGCACCAAGGAAGGCATCTATACTGCTAACCGTAACATCGGTAAATACACCATTTACGAATCAACACTAGTAAGTGCACCCATTTTCTATCGCACTCCTGAAGAAATGGCTGACAAGGAAATCATCAAAACAATGATGGTTGATGAGCCAGAAATTCTTGATGCTGCTATTCCACTTCTACCGACCAGCTTGACTGAGAAGTACAACGTAGCAAAATCAGCACCATTTTATTTGGAAATCACCCCTAAAACTGTTAACAAGGGACAAGCTATCATTCATCTAGCTGAGAAGCTTGGACTAACTATGGATCAAACTATGGCCATCGGTGACCAAGAAAATGACCGTCCAATGTTGGAAGTTGTTGGTAATCCTGTTGTCATGGAAAACGGAAATCCTGAATTGAAGAAAATCGCCAAATACATTACGAAGTCAAATGATGAGAGCGGTGTAGCCCACGCTCTTAGAGAATGGGTACTGAAATAGCCTCTTAAAATATCAAAAAAAGCATCGAATTCAAAATCCGATGCTTTTTGTTATTAGAAGTTCAACAAAGCCAAGAAGCTTTCTGCTTCAAGTGATGCACCACCAACTAGCGCACCGTCAACGTCTGGACATGCCATGTATTCAGCAACGTTTGATGGGTTTACAGAACCACCGTATTGAACGCGAACTTTGTCTGCAACTTCTTGACCGAAATCAGCAGCAACAACGTCACGAACAGCCTTACACATGTTTTGTGCATCATCTTTAGTAGCTGATTTACCAGTACCGATTGCCCAGATTGGCTCATAAGCAATAACAAGTGATGCTACTTGCTCAGCAGTCAAGTCTTTCAAAGCTGCAGAAACTTGTGCACCTACAAATTCAACCGCTTTACCAGCTTCGTAAGTTTCAAGTGACTCACCACAACAAATGATTGGAGTCAAACCGTTACGGAAGATTGCATGAGCTTTTTTATTAATATCTTCATCAGTTTCGTGGAAGTAATCACGACGCTCTGAGTGACCGATAACAACATAGTTAACACCCATTTCAGCCAATACTTTTGGAGATGTTTCACCAGTGAAGGCACCAGCATCTTCAAAGTAGCAGTTTTGAGCAGCAACTTTCAATTCAGAATCTTTAGCGAACCATAAGAGAGCGTTCAAATCTACAGCTGGAGCTGCGATAGCTGCTTCAATTTTGTCGCCTGCAGGCAATTTTCCTGCAATTGCCTCAACGAAAGCTTGTGCTTCTTGAGGGTTTTTGTTCATTTTCCAGTTACCGGCAATGATTGGTTTACGTGACATTTCACTTACCTCTTCTATATTTATTGTACAAGGTACATTATAGCATAAACTTAGCTAAGATTAAAGAATTTCTGTGCATTTTATGAATACTTACAGAAAAACTCTCTACCCGAAAGTAGAGAGTTACAATTAAGTTGTCTGACTATAATTGTTATTTCTGGGAACTCAATCGAATTAAGCTTCGATTTCTGTAACCATACCTGAACCAACAGTACGTCCACCTTCACGGATAGAGAAAGTAGTACCTTGTTCAACGGCGATTGGGTGGATCAATTCAACGTCGATAGTAACGTTATCACCAGGCATTACCATTTCAGTACCTTCTGGCAATTTGATTGAACCAGTTACGTCAGTTGTACGGAAGTAGAACTGTGGACGGTAGTTGTCGAAGAATGGAGTGTGACGTCCACCTTCTTCTTTAGTAAGGATGTAAACTTCACCTTTGAATTTAGTGTGTGGGTTGATAGAACCTGGTTTAGAGATAACTTGACCACGTTCGATTTCATCACGTTGTACACCACGAAGAAGCACACCAACGTTATCGCCGGCAAGACCTTCGTCAAGTTGTTTACGGAACATTTCAACACCAGTAACAACTGCTTTAGATTTTTCTTCTTGAAGACCAACGATTTCGATTTCGTCGTTGACACGAACAGTACCACGGTCGATACGTCCTGAAGCTACAGTACCACGACCAGTGATTGAGAATACGTCCTCGACTGGAAGCAACAATGGTTTGTCAGTGTCGCGTTCTGGTTCTGGAATGTACTCATCAACAGTGTTCATCAATTCCATAACGATGTCTTCGTACTTAGAGTCACCTTCAAGAGCTTTAAGAGCTGAACCTTGGATAACTGGAAGATCATCACCTGGGAAATCGTATTCTGAAAGAAGGTCACGGATTTCCATTTCAACCAACTCAAGCAATTCTTCATCGTCAACCAAGTCAACTTTGTTCATGAAGACGATAAGGTGTTTAACACCAACCTGACGTGAAAGAAGGATGTGCTCACGAGTTTGTGGCATTGGACCGTCAGTTGAAGCTACTACAAGGATCGCACCGTCCATCTGAGCAGCACCAGTAATCATGTTTTTAACGTAGTCCGCGTGTCCTGGAGCGTCGATGTGAGCATAGTGACGTTTTTCAGTTTCGTACTCAACGTGTGCAGTGTTGATAGTGATACCGCGCTCGCGCTCTTCTGGAGCAGCATCGATAGACGCATAGTCTTTAGGTTGGTTAACTGATGAAGGCAAGCGACGTGCCAATACAGTTGTGATAGCTGCTGTCAAAGTAGTTTTACCGTGGTCAACGTGTCCAATTGTACCAATGTTAACGTGTGGTTTACTACGATCGTATTTTTCTTTTGCCATTTTGGTAAAAGCCTCCAATAAAATATATTTTATAGATAGACAGTAGGCAATACAGTCTAACTTTACCTTACTATTCTATCAAATTGTAGCAGAATTGCAAGCATTTTCTATCGTTTTTTATTTTATCCATTTTCTGCAAGGGCTATTAGCTTCGCTTATAACTTTTTTTATCATCCCATTTTAACCTATTACTCAACTAAAAACACCTCACTTCCATAGGAATATTGATGTTACCATAGCTACAAGGTGCCACAAATACGAGACTACTGCGACAGACCTTTCTCCATTCAGTCATCCTACGACTCCCTGACAAGCCTCTTGCTATAGGTATTGAAAATATATTGACTATTTTCACTTAATGATGCAGTTGATAATAAGGCTGAATAGGAATGGACGCGCCAATACTAGAAGAATAAATCCAGTCCTTGCCTTCCAACTGAGCAAAGTCTTCTGCTTTTCCTGTTAGGATAATGCCTGCGAACTCCAACTGATCAATCTCTTCTTGTTTAGTAAAGTCTGTATCGCCAAATTTGTCAACAAAGGCTTGCAAGTCATCCACAGGTATGTCCAGATACTGCGCTCGCTCCTGATCTCCCGATTCTAAGAACTCTTTCATAAAGTCCATACCTGTCATATAGTCTCCAGGCATATCCGAAAAGACTAGTTGAATATCCTCTGGATCTAACCCCAAAAGCTGCTCTGGACGATAGTAATGGGTATTCTGCTTCCCTTCTGTCCCTATCCAATACCAATTTTGCTTGAGATTGCTGGGAATCATTTGCTTGATTTCTGCCAAACTGTACTTCTTATCAAAGGAAATAGCCACTTCTACTAGCTGCCCACTCATGTCTTTAAGATAATGCAATTCATTGGCAATGTCTTGAACACTCCAAACAGACTTTTTTCTATTGTAAAAAACAGGTACCTTGGTATTGGTTGTGAAATCATATAGATATTTGAAGGTATTGCCGGGTATATGCTGGGCAAAGTCATAATGACTATCAAACAGGTCATAGTAAATTTCGTGCTGACCAAAAGCCATAGGAACACCAGCTAGATCCTTATATAAATTGCAGTAAAGTTTCCCAGAAACATAACTCGTGCTTTGGATTTTAATACCGTCATGTTTTATATTTGGATAAGAGATTTCCATTAAAATAATTTGTTTCCAATTCTCACTACCTTCTCGTGCACCGACAATTATTTTTACAGTTTGAATGCCCATCAACAATAAGATAAAGCCGATGAACGATGATAGTCCAACTGTCTTCCATAAATTTTTCCGCTTACTCTTTTTTGTCACTTCTTCAAAAGTCTTCATAGTCATATCCTCTCTCTTCTAGTACTTTCCTTAACTGCGTGCGTCCGCGGTAAAGGCTGATTTTCACCCAACTTTGACCAGCACCTAAAATATGCGCAATCTCTTTGACACTCATATCTTGGAAGTAGTATAAGTCAATCACTTGCTGGTATTTTTCTGGCAGGTCTGCAACAGCTTGATAGAGTTCCTCA
Organism: Streptococcus sp. 2018WUSS126; assembly: GCF_044427425.1. NCBI lineage: Bacteria > Bacillati > Bacillota > Bacilli > Lactobacillales > Streptococcaceae > Streptococcus > Streptococcus sp. 2018WUSS126. The sequence continues at coordinate 26,913 of NZ_JAOTGB010000004.1, forward strand.
TAATCTTCTTGGTCATAGACCAAAAAATTTTCAGGTGTAAAAAACTCCTTTTGTAAAATTTCATGGTAGCGCTTGTCTCGCCTGTATTTGTCAATGTAAGCCCGAACTGCAGAACGGTAAAGCCAAGCTCTTAGTTTTTCGAAAGGAAGGACAATATCAGATTCAAGCAATTTGACTAGAACATCTTGGGCAATATCCTGACTGTCAGCTGGGCCGGCTCCTGATTTTTGCAAATAGTAGGAAATCTCCTCTGCAATACCAATAATTTCTTTTTCATATTGATCTAGTTTGATACTTATCCCCTCCTTTCACTGATAAAACGAATAAAGGGTGATTTGGTTACGCTTTCTTATAATTATTATATATTTTTAGAATAGAAAAAAACAACCTCCGAAGAAGTTGTTTTATGCCTATTAACCTGAGTTGCGCAAACCTGTAGCCACACCATTGATGGTAATATGAATGAGATTCTCTTGTTCTTTGCTCAATTCTCCACGACGAAGACGATGAATTAATTCAATCTGAATATAGTTGAGCACATTGAAATAAGGCATGCGATAATCAAGACTAGCTTTTAGAAACGGTAGTTCTGCTAAAAGCTCATCATTTTGCTCGATTGATAAAATGATTTCTTTGGTCAACTGCCATTCATCTAAAATGACATGGAAGATATTTCGTACCTCTTCGCTTTCACACATTTTAGCATATTCAAATGCGATATTCATATTGGATTTAGACAATACCATATCCACGTTTGATAGAAGTGAACGGAAGAATGGCCAAGATTCGTACATTTTTTGTAACTTAGACAAATTATCAGGGTGCTTATCAATAAAGCGTTTGAAACTTGAACCAACTCCATACCAACCTGGCAACATGACACGGTTTTGTGACCAGGAGAATACCCATGGAATCGCACGCAAACCACCGATTTCTGTAATGGTTTTTCGAGCCGCTGGACGTGAGCCAATGTTCAGACTTGATACTTCACGAATTGGACTAGCGGCAAAGAAATAATCATAAAAATATGGATTATTGAACACAAGATCTCTATAAATACGATAGCTATCTGATACAATTTCATCCATGGTTTCGCGATAGCCATCGATTTCATTTGGATTGGTAATCATTTGTGTGACCATACGGTCAAGCGTTGCAGATACCAGCATTTCTAAATTATAGTAGGCTGCGTCTTTGTTACCGTATTTATTGCCTATCACTTCGCCTTGTTCTGTCAAACGAAGCCGGTCCTTGATGGAACCAAATGGCTGAGATGTAATCGCATCATAGGAAGGACCACCACCACGACCAACAGTACCTCCACGACCGTGGAAGAAGGTGATGTTTACTCCGTAGTCTTGACCAATTTGCGTCAATTCATTCTGTGCTTTGTAGAGTGTCCAGCCGGAGGATAGGTAGCCACCATCCTTGTTGGAATCTGAGTAGCCAAGCATGATTTCTTGGTAGTATTTATTGCCTGCAATCCAACGTTTCGCTAAATCTAATTGCAGATATTGACGCATGGTATCAGGTGCATTATCTAAGTCCTCGATTGTCTCAAAAAGTGGAACAATCTGAACACGGGCCTTATCGACATCTACTAGACCAACTTCTTTTAATAGGACAGCTAATTCCAGTAAATCAGAAACACTCTCCGAGTGTGAAATAATATGTTGCTTGATGATTTCCTCACCTAGCTTATCTTTCAATTCACGCGCAGCAGCAAAGATGGCCAATTCTTTTTCTAATTGTTCTGACTTTGGCATGTGCGTTGCAGAAAGAATGCGTGGATCAGTTTCCAACTGTTTCAAAAGAACATGGCATTTAGCTTCCTCAGATAAACTGGAGTAGTCTTCTACGATACGGGCAGAAGCCAATAGTTCCGCAACACTTGCTTCATGAATAGAAGAATCTTGGCGCATATCGATACTAGCTAGGTAGAAACCAAACGCTTCAACCGCTTCAAGCAATTCTGTAAAATCACCTTTCAATAGCGCCATAGATTTATTTTCGACCAAAGATTGTTTGATGGCTAATAAATCAGCTTTAAACTCGGCTACATTACTATAGCGAACATCTGACGGCTTATTGTGAACTAGATAATCTCTTGTATTTGCAAGTTTCATCTGAATATAATGAAAAGCACGACGATAAGGCTCATTTTCACGGTAGACAGAACTATCTTCAGATAAATCCGCCAGCATCTTAACCGCTGTAGATACATTTACAATGGAAGTTGAGAGCGAAAAATTCCGATAGAGTTTATAGAGTTGCTCATCGTAATAATTCATAATGACTTCACACTGAGTCAAGGCTGACAGCTTCAAGGTCTCTGCAGTAACAAATGGATTTCCATCACGGTCTCCCCCAATCCACATACCCATTGTAATTGGACGAGGATTATTTAAGACGATTCCTTTCTCAGCGGCCAAACGTTTGTATTCCCGCTGCAACTTAGTGACAGCCTTAATAAAGGAAGAATTGTAATACTCCATAACGTTTGTGATTTCGTTGGTTACCTTCAACTTCTTCTCACGAATCATATCCGTCTGCATGATAATTTCAATGTAACAACGGAGCTCATCTTCCCATTTGTTTTTATTGAGCAAGCCCAATTTTACATCGCGATAACGACGAAGCAACTCATGAATATGCTTGGTTAAATCAAGCATAGACTGGCGTTGAACCTGAGTAGGATGGGCTGTCAAGACTGGAACAACATTCAGCTTTTCAAGGATTTCAGCTGCATTTTCTTGTTTGGAAACCATATCAATTGTTGTTGAAATCTTACCAAGATAATCTTGATCAATATTGTTTTGATGGTTGATTTCATAGGCCAAATCAACATCTTCTGATATATTAATCAAAAGTGGCAAAACAGCAAAGTATCGAGAAATAACTGCTAGTTCATCATTATTCAACTGACTGATAATAGCAATCAATGCCTGATAATCATCTTGACGAGACAATTGAGATAATTCTACAATTTTAGCAAAAGTCTCTGCAGGCATCATTTGGGCTGCTACTTCTTCCAAAATAGATGTTAGAATCGTTACTTCTTCACGGATTGCTTCCTTGTTGTTATAGTTTTCTAATTTTTGAATAGCCATCTCCTACCTCTTTCCTATCTCTAAATTAACGTACGCTCTATTTCTTCTTCAATTAATCGACGTTTTTCACTAGCATCAATATTCAGAACAAACCCTATCCCGATGGAAATAATCAAAAGACTCGATCCCCCCTGTGACAAGAAGGGGAAAGTTACCCCCGTTGCAGGAATAATTCCTGAAATTCCTCCGATATTGACAAATGTTTGAATCAGAAGCATACCTGCCATTCCAAGTGCCATCATCGCATTAAATGGACTACGAGCACGGACGCCTACAATAATAATTCGAATAATCAAAAAGAACAATAAGGCTAGAATTAAACTAGCTCCGACAAAACCGAGTTCTTCAATGACAATCGAAAACGCAAAGTCGGTGTGGGCCTCTGGTAGATACCCCTTTTTCTCAATCGAATTTCCCAAGCCACGTCCAAGCCATCCACCGTTACTCATCGCATAGTAAGAATGAGTCAATTGAAGACCTGAGTTGGTGGCATTACCAAATGGATCAAAATAGGCCGCGAAACGACGAGCAATATAACCAAAGAGTGGAATTTTTTCCACCGTTTCTACACCCAAAATACGAATCGTCCCTAGAATAACTGTTGAGGCGGCCACAATTCCCAAAACCGCTGTTGAAAACCAGCGATAGGCAATCCCACTCACACTAATCATCACGACCATAATCAGCACAATAATCGTCGCATTTCCCAAGTCTGGCAGTGTCGCAACTAGACCAAGGAGGAGCAGACTGACCACCCGCCAATCTGTAAACTCTTTCGGAATCCAACTTCCTTTAATCAACGATACATAGTCATAAGTCCGAATATCCGCCTGTTGTTTTGCAAACTCATGTGCCAGATACCAAATGATAATTAATTTCAAATATTCTGCTGGCTGCAAGGTTCCTGCGATTGGCAGAGGAATCCAGCCATGAGCCCCGTTAATCGGAGGAAACAACCTAGAAATAGCTAACAGAAATACTTCTACCAAAATAACCGAATAGATAACGGCTTTCTTGCGTAAAAAACTTAATTTCATACGATAAATCGTATAGATTGCTACCAAGCTGACAATCCAGAATCCTGCCTGGTTAATCACTGTTCTAAATGGATTTCCACCATTAATAATTTGCGTAGCACTGGTTGTCGAATAGACCATGACCAACCCAATCACCGATAAGATGAGATAGGGAATCAGTATGGAATAATTCAACAACTGGCGTTTGTCAATCTTCATTGCTTATCCAACCTTCTTCGAGTATAGCTCTTATTATAGCATACTTTGTATAAAAATACTTATCACTTTCTAAGTTGCTCTGCAAACATTCAGAACTGACTTTTGTCGACAAGAAAAAGGCCGAAGCCTTTCATATCTATTCAAATGTTTCAAGATAAAATTCAATTTCATCCCCATTCGCAACTGTAAGGTCTTTCGCCCCTTTATCAGCCATTTGGCCATTAACTTTATACATCCAGTATGTATTGGTACTCGCATCTTGGCTAACACCATCAATTTCTGTTATCAAACCATTGTCTTCTACAATGTCATGATGTTCTTTAAGCACATCCATGACACTATCACCTTCTTCCGCAGTGACTTCCTGACGATTCTCTTTGTCCTTGGTTGTAATCTGCAAAGTGACTTCGATAGCCGAGTTGTTCTGTTTCTCAGTGGTGTTTGTACAAGCAGCCAAGAAGAGCGAGAAGACAACCGTCAACATAATACTAATTTTTTTCATTTATAAAATCTCCTAAAAATATAATCAATAATTGGATAAAACAAAACTGTTGAAGCAGCGTGTAAACTATCAAAGACTAAACCATTAAGCCAGAAGACGATAGGGGAAGTCCCAAACTGTGTAGCAGATAAAAAACTTATCGTTAGCCCATACAAAAAGACAAGAATCCCCGCCAGAAGACTCTGTAGCCACAAGGGAATGCTCTCTTTTTTGATAAAAGGACCGATTGCCAACCACCATATAAATTGGATAAAAGCAAAACTAAGAACTTGCCACAAAACAACTGTGCCAAATCCAAATAGCAAGCCACTCCCTACCATCACTAGTATCATCAATATCCAGCTCTCCAGCAAACTGAAATAGGACAGAACAATGAGGAAAATAGCCGTGAGAGGCTTTATATTGGGAAATGGCCCAAAAACCACCCTTAAAACAATCGTCAAAGAGGACAGAACAACTAGCTGACTAACACGTCTTACTTTTTCACTTTTGTCATGCATACCAATTTAGCCTACCCTATTCCCTTTATTATGTCAAGTTCAGATAATCTTTTACTATTTCTTGAATCGTATTTTTTTGATTTTTTCATGATTTTACGGTAGAATTGAGGAGATGAGAAAGAAACTAAATCCGATGATTGTTGTTGGTTTTTTCCTATCCTTCTTTGCTCTTATTTTCATCACTGGGGTGACTGGAAATACTGTAAATAAGACGGAGGTAGCTAACGAACCCGCAGTCACACAATCAAACACCAGTACAAGTTCTAAAACAACAAATTCTAGCTCAAGTTATTACATTGCAAATGCGCTCGAAATGAAACCTATCATCGACGTTTCGGCTTGGCAGAGACCGTCTGAAATTGACTACGATACCCTTAGCAAAAACATTTCTGGCGCAATCGTACGTATTCAAAGTGGATCACACACTAAAAACGAAAATACTGCGACTGATAAAAATGGGTTAGATAAATCCTTTGATACCCATATTAAAGAATTCCAAGCAAGAAATATACCTGTTGCTGTCTATGCCTATGTCACGGGAAATAGTATTGAGAACATGCGAGAGGAAGCTCGAAGCTTTTATAAGGCCGCAAATAAGTACAAGCCAACCTTCTATTGGTTAGACGTTGAAGAATATACCATGGATGATATGAATGCTGGAGTGGAGGCTTTTCGAAAAGAGTTAGAAACTCTCGGCGCTAAAAACATTGGAATTTACGTCGGAACCTATTTCATGGAAGACCACAGCATCAATGTGGATAAATTTGACGCTATTTGGATTCCTACATACGGTGATGATTCTGGCTACTACAATGCCGCTCCAAATACTGACTTGAACTACGATCTTCACCAATATACCTCACGTGGTTATGTAAACGGCTTTGAGCACCACCTAGACCTCAACATTATTACTACCCTGAAGAATCCTAATGAAGTTTATCAGAAACTATTTACAACACCCGAATAAAATGATACAATTTCACTAATTACATATACACAAAGGAGTGCTTCGGCTGAGATCGCAACTGCGAAATCCTCGAACCTGATCTAGTTAAAACTAGCGTAGGAATTGTGTGCTTTATAGAATGATACTATACTCTGCTATAAACACTCCTTTGTTGACCATCTACAAAGGAGTCTTTTTATGCCCACATCAAAATTACCCATCCTAGCTGAAGTTGCTATCTTTTCTGCCATTGCCCTCGTCTTTGACAAAATCCCGCTCTTTACAATGCCCCAAGGTGGATCTGTGTCTTTAGTCATGCTTCCAATCCTACTGCTTGCTCTGCGCCACGGACTAGGGGTGGGAGTTCTTACTGGTGGTATTGTAGGAACCATTCAACTTTTCTACGGTGGCTACTTCCTAAACGTTTTTCAAGTTTTTCTTGACTACGCACTTTCTTACGCCGGAATTGGTTTAGCAGGTTTAGTGGCACCCACCCTATCCAAACAAAAAGATCTTAAAAATGCTACTCTCATCATTACTCTGGCTAGTTTTCTAGGAGGAAGCATCCGATTGTTAGCCACCTTCTTATCAGGAATTATTTTCTACGCAGACTACGCTCCAGATGGTATGCCTGTCTGGTTCTATTCCTTTACCTACAATATCAGCTATATTCTTCCTTCCACTGCAATTGCCTCTATTCTGCTCATTTTACTCTATAGAGCAAGACCAGGTTTTTACAATCTTTAACCAAAACTGCCTGCTGGATTTTATCTAACAGGCAGTCTTTTTAATTATTTTTACTTGCTTTATGCTATAATAGGAACGTTATAATACATTTTGGAGGAAATTATGGCTTCTTGGATTTCAAGAATTATTAAAGGTATGATTATCGCACTCGGCTTTATCTTACCTGGTGTCTCTGGGGGGGTACTCGCTGCTATCCTCGGAATCTATGAGCGACTAATTGGATTTTTAGCAAATATTCGAAAAGATTTCAAGGAAAACTTTCTTTATTTTGTTCCTGTAGGAATTGGTGGAATTTTGGGAATCGCACTTTTCTCTTTCCCTGTAGAATTTTTATTGCAACATTTCCAAGTCCCAGTTTTGTGGGCCTTTGCGGGAGCAATCGTGGGAACGATTCCTAGCCTACTTAAAGAATCAATTCAAAAGAGCAAACGAGATAGCATTGATTTGGCTTGGTTGATTGGGACATTCATTATTTCTGGCCTCCTACTTTACAATTTGAGCGATCTTGTCGGGACACTTCCAGCTACTTTTGCTAGTTTTGTATTGGCAGGTGCCTTGATCGCTTTAGGGGTACTTGTTCCTGGACTCAGCCCTTCAAACTTACTATTGATTTTGGGTATCTACACGCCAATGCTAAATGGTTTCAAATCACTTGATCTATTCGGTACCTTCCTACCAATCGCAATCGGTGGTGTTCTTGCAATGGTTGCATTTTCAAAAGCAATGGACCACGCTCTGAAAGTATACCATTCACGTGTTTATCACTTTATTATTGGTATCGTTTCATCTTCTACTCTCCTAATTTTGATTCCACAAGCAAGTAATAAAGAGTCAATTTCCTATGCTGGAGCGAACTTTGTTACATGGATTGCTGCTATTGTCCTATTTATACTAGGAGCATGGTTAGGGCTTTGGATGAGTAAACTTGAGGAAAAATATAAATAATGGCAAAAAAGGTTAAAATAAAGAAAACCTTGGTGGACCAAATATTGGACAAGGCTAAGATCAATCATGATAGCCTTGTTTTAAATGCCTTCGAAGGTCAACTTCCACCAGGAATTGAAGAACACGAAATTTACAAAACACTGGCATTAACTGGAGATAAAACTGGACCAATTATCGGCATTGTCCCAATCACAGAACACCTGTCTGAGAAAAAATTAGCCAAGATCTCTGGCAATAAAAAAGTGAGTATGATTCCGCAAAAGGACTTGGAAAAGACAACTGGCTACATCCATGGTGCCAACAATCCCGTAGGCATTCGTCAGAAGCATAATTTCCCAATCTACATTGATCAATCTGCCCTTGAACTCGGTCACTTGATTGTCTCTGCTGGAGAAATTGGTCGGTCGATTCGAATTGACAGTCAGGTATTAGCTGATTTTGTAAAAGCTGACTTTGCCGATTTGATCGAGGGGAGGGACTAGACTTGAAAATCTACTTTGTCCGTCACGGTAAGACCGAATGGAATTTGGAGGGACGCTTTCAAGGCTATTCTGGAGATTCAGCTCTCTTGCCTGAATCTTATCAGGATTTAGAAAAACTAGGCAAATACCTTGCTGAAATCCCCTTTGATGCTATTTATTCTAGTGATTTGCAGCGCGCACATAGCACTGCCGTAGAAATTGCCAAAGCCAATCACCATTGCCAAACCGTTCTAACCACGCAACAATTACGTGAATGGAATTTTGGAACGCTGGAAGGAAGCAAGATGGCAATTTTTCGTGCCATCTATCCCAAACAAGCCTGGGCACTCAAACATAATCTAGCACTTTTTAACAATGACTTATTTGAAGCTGAGAGCGTTCGCCAGGTAACTCAACGAATGGTGGACTTTGTCCAATCGCTGAAAGGGCAAGACATGGAAACAGTCCTCATCGTCAGCCATGGTGCTTTTCTAACCGCTTCTATCCATCGCCTACTTGGTTTTCCACCAGCCCAACTGCGTCACCGAGGTGGTTTGGATAATGCATCGGTTACTATTTTAGAAACAAGCGATTTCGAAAACTTTACAGAATTAGCTTGGAATGATACCAGCTATAAAGCAAAACAGTAGAATTTTCTGCTGTTTTTTCCTATCCTATTAGCAATTTATACTGATTTTTTCTCTCTTCTATGATAAAATAGAAATAACAGACTTTGGAGGAATAAAATTTTTATGTCAACTGAACATTTTGAAGAATTAAATGACCAACAGATTGTCCGTCGTGAGAAAATGACGGCTCTTGCTGAACAAGGCATTGACCCATTTGGAAAACGTTTTGAGCGTTCTGCCAACTCAGCTGAATTGAAGGCCCAGTACGAAGACAAATCAAAAGAAGACTTGGAAGAATTAGGGCAAACAGCAATCATTGCAGGTCGTATTATGACCAAGCGTGGTAAGGGTAAGGCAGGTTTTGCTCACATTCAAGACCGCGAAGGCCAGATTCAAATCTACGTTCGTAAGGATGATGTTGGCGAAGAAAACTATGAAATCTTCAAAAAAGCAGACCTAGGTGACTTTATCGGTGTCGAGGGAGATGTCTTCAAGACAAACGTTGGTGAGTTGTCTATCCATGCTCGCAAGTTGACTCACTTGTCTAAAGCGCTCCGCCCATTGCCAGAAAAATTCCACGGTTTGACAGACATCGAGACCCGCTACCGCAAACGTTATTTGGACTTGATTACCAACCGTGAAAGCTTTGACCGCTTTGTAACTCGCTCAAAAATCATCTCAGAAATCCGTCGTTACCTTGACGGACTTGGTTTCTTGGAAGTGGAAACACCTGTCCTTCACAATGAAGCTGGCGGTGCTGCAGCTCGTCCATTCATCACCCACCACAATGCCCAAAACATTGACATGGTCCTTCGCATCGCGACAGAACTCCACCTCAAACGCCTGATTGTCGGCGGTATGGAACGCGTTTATGAAATCGGCCGTATCTTCCGTAACGAAGGTATGGATGCGACCCACAACCCTGAGTTCACTTCCATTGAGGTTTACCAAGCTTATGCAGACTACCAAGACATCATGGACTTGACCGAAGGCATTATCCAGCACACTGCCAAGGCTGTTGTCGGCGATGGTCCTGTGACTTATCAGGGCACTGAAATTGCTATCCATGAGCCATTCAAACGTATCCACATGGTTGACGCTATTAAGGAACAAACTGGCGTGGACTTCTGGCAAGAGATGAGCTTCGAGGAAGCAAAAGCCCTTGCAGCTGAGCACAAGGTCCCAGTGGAAAAACACCATACAGAAGTTGGTCAAATCATCAACAGCTTCTTTGAAGAATACGTTGAAGCAACTCTTATCCAACCAACCTTCGTCTATGGTCACCCAGTAGCCGTATCTCCACTGGCTAAGAAAAACGATGAAGACCCACGCTTCACAGACCGCTTTGAGCTCTTCATCATGACCAAGGAATACGGAAATGCCTTTACAGAATTGAACGACCCAATCGACCAATTAGAACGCTTCGAAGCCCAAGCCAAAGCTAAAGAACTCGGTGACGACGAAGCGACAGGCGTTGACTACGACTACATCGAAGCCCTCGAATACGGTATGCCACCAACAGGTGGACTTGGAATCGGTATCGACCGCCTCTGCATGCTCTTAACAGACACAACAACTATTCGGGATGTACTCCTATTTCCGACTATGAAGTAAGTAAGAGTAGCTTGCTAGGATTGTTTTCACTAGAATGTACCAATCGCTCTCCAGTTTCTTGGCGATTGGCTGAAAAGGTCTACTAGACCTTTTCACTCCCGACGATGAAATAAAAATTACAAACTGTTTAACACCGTTACTTAAAACACTCTTGGAAATTCCAAGAGTGTTTTTGCATGCAAAAAAATCCCAACCACATGGTCAGGATTTTCAGGAGATTATGAAAAATATTTAGGATTAACTATAGTATAACTCATCCTATCAACTATCTCATCAGTCTTGGGACTGATTCTCTTCTTTTTTTGCAAAATAATCTCGGACAATTGGCACAACTTCTTTTCCGTAGAGTTCGATAGCACGGAGGACATCTTCATGTGGCATTGAGCCGATTGGGAGATGGAGGAAGAAACGGTCCAAGTCAAGTGTTTCAATAGTCTTGATAATTTTTTCAGCGACTCGTTTTGGATCTCCGACGATGGTTGCTCCTTCGTCTGTCAGAGAGTAGAGATATTGCGCCTTGGTTATCTCGCTCCAATGTGGGCGGTCTTTGGCAATATTGTCCGTAATTACTTTAGTTGGATGATAGTATTCTTCCACAGCCTTGTCATGGTCGTCTGCAATCCAACCCCAAGAATGGGCTGCAACTTTCGTTTTCTTTGGATCATGACCTGAGTTGCGAGCAACCTTGCGATAAGCATCGACTAAAGGTTTAAAGCGATGGGCACCTGCACCAATGACTGCATACACGATTGGCAGGCCTTTCTTAGCAATCTTGATGGTGGACTCTACATTGCCCCCAGTTGCAACCCATATCGGAAAATCTTCCTGAACAGGACGTGGATAGACTGGCTTATTATCGACTGACTGGGTAAAATGCCCATCCCACTTGAGATTGGTTTCCTTGTCGATTTCCAGAAGCATATCTAGCTTTTCATCGAAGAGTTCTTCATAGTCGTGGAGATCATAGCCAAACAAGGGGAATGACTCCGTAAAGGAACCACGACCCGCCATGATTTCCGCTCTGCCATTTGACAAAGCATCAATGGTGGTGTACTGCTGATAGAGCCTTACAGGGTCCATGGAGGAAAGGATTGAAACTGCTGATGTTAGTTTGATATGCTTGGTATTGACGGCACCAGCTGCCAGCACAATCTCAGGTGCAGAAACCGCAAAATCTTCTCGGTGATGCTCCCCAATCCCATAAACATCAAGACCCACCGCATCAGCTAGTTCGATTTCTTTGACTAGCTGGCGAATCCGCTCGTCGTGGCTGTAAGTTTCCCCTGTTTTTTCTAGTGGAGTTGTTTCGCCAAATGTTGAAATACCTAATTCTACCATGATGTGTTCTCCTTTGAAATCACTATTTCTTAATTGATGCGTCTATTTTATCTCTAATTAGTGATAAAGTCAATTGATTTGCTCAAAAAATAAAACGACTAGGAAAACCTAATCGTTTCAATAGATTATTCATAGCGCAAAGCTTCAATTGGATCAAGCTTAGATGCTTTGTTGGCAGGTAGTACGCCAAATACAATACCAACTACCGCTGAGAAAGCCAGACTACCTAACACAACAGGAATTGAAATTTCAGCAGCTATTCTTTCGCCCAACGCCTTGCTCACATTGAGCAAGAAAACTATTGTCTGAGCGATTGCGAGACCAATTGCTCCACCAAGAGTTGTCAAGACCATCGCTTCTATCAAGAATTGAATCAAGATATTTCCTCTAGTTGCTCCAAGCGCTTTTCGAAGACCGATTTCACGAGTCCGCTCAGTTACTGATACCAGCATGATATTCATGACACCGATACCACCAACTAGCAAGGAGATACCTGCAACAGCACCGATAAACAATGTAACGCCAGACATTTGAGATTTAAACTCCTCCAACATAGCTGACATATCATAAATCTCGTATCTCGCTTCTTTCAATCCAGTCGCTTTAGTCAAGTAATCTGCAGCAGCCTGACCAACTTCTGTTGCCCGAGTAACATCTTCAACATGGACAAAGATTTGAGAATTTTCTTTCATGCCTGTTTCAGCAGCTAGCTGCGTATTAGTCATGACGGCATTTCCACCTGAATTCATTCCATAAATAGCTGTCCCTGCTTTCGGATCTTTGTAGACCCCTATTACTAGATAGGCATTGCTATTAACACTAATCGTCTGATTGAGAGAGTTCTCTATAGAACCAAATAACTTCTCTGCTAATGCCGTATCTAACATAATCATACGTGAAAAATGACTATAGTCGTTAGCTGTAAACTGACGACCAGCTAAAATCTCATACTCTTTCACAGCAAAGAAATTCTGGCTAACACCAGTAATAGTGACATTCTCTGCTTTTTTATTGCCCGATCTGACTTCAGCTATGTTGCTGATGCTGGAGTAATAGTTTGATACGCCATCAATCTCTAGCAGTCCTTTTAAAGTAGAATCCGTCAAATCCGGCTCTTCCTCTAAAATTGGTTCTTCTGTCGACGCTGTGCCAAACGGACCGAAAGCTGTACCTGAACTGGAGAAAGCAGTAAAGTAAACCTGAACATTATTTTGATCACCAGCTAGAGACTTTTCTATGCTTTTAGCCACCCCTGTTCCCATGGCAACAATAATGACAACTGCAGCCACACCAATGATGATACCTAACATAGTAAGGAGCGATCTCATTTTATGAGCCATAATAGATTTGAGGGCGAATTTCCAATTTTCCATCTAAACTCCCTCCCTTCGACTATCTTCAGTGATCACTCCATCACGTAGAACTATTTTTCGTTTTGCGTAGGCAGCAATCTCAGGCTCGTGCGTAACCATGATAATGGTCTTTCCTTCATTATTCAACTCCGTCAGAAGTTGCATAATCTGCTCACCTGTCTTGGTATCTAGAGCACCTGTAGGTTCATCCGCTAAAATAATAGCTGGGGTATTGACTAGTGCACGAGCAATAGCTACCCGTTGTTTTTGACCACCAGACAATTCCGATGGTAAATGCGTCATCCGCTCTGCCAACTCAACTTTTTCAAGATATTGTTTCGCTAGTTCCTTACGTTTGCTTGATGGAACTCCAGCATAAATCAAGGGTAATTCTACATTTTGAAGGGCGTTAAGTTTCGATAAGAGGAAAAATTGTTGAAAGACGAAACCGATTTGGTCATTCCGAACCTGAGCTAATTTTTTCTCAGAAAGTTGACTGACTTCTTCACCTTCCAGCCAATAGTTTCCTGAACTGGAACGATCCAAAAGCCCAATAATGTTCATCAAGGTTGATTTCCCTGAACCAGAGGGCCCCATAATGGCAAGAAATTCTCCCTCTTCCACCTCTAAATCAATATTCTTTAAAACTCGGAGTTCTTGATCACCATTTTTGTAGGATTTATTGATACTTGTTAGTCTAATAAGCTGGTTCTTCATTGGCTTCAACCTCTTTGCCATCTTCGAGATTCGGAGTTGGAATGGTAATAACCTTATCTCCTGCTGCTATACCAGCGGTCACTTCCTGGTTCAAAGCATCTGCGTTCCCCAGAGTAACTTCTACTTTCTTAGCTTTCCCATCAACCAAGGTCCACACATAGTTTTTATCTTCTTCTGGCACAACTGCGGACACCGGAATTAAAATGTTTTTACTTGTATTGACAACCTCAATATTTACAGAAAATCCTTGTTTCAACTCACCTAATTCACTAGTTAAAGCTGCCTTAAATGGATATTTGGCACCTGAACCACTGGTTCCTGTTGTAGCAGCACCAGCTTGATCACTAGATGGATAGTTTGAAATATAGGTAATTTTCCCTGTCCAAGTCTTATCGGGATATACCTTGCTAGTCAGCTTGACCTCTTGATCCACTGCAATGTTAGCCAAATCGTATTCTGTCAAACTACCTGTTACTTGCAAACTACCTTGATTTACAATGTGTACAACTGTTTGGCTCGATGTAGAATTCTTAGAAACAGCCTTATTCACCTCAACAACTGTACCAGCAACGGTACTAGTTACTGTCGCTTCTGTTAAGGCTGTATATGCTTTATCAACCGCAGCTTGAGCATCTGCGTATGAATCATTCAAGTCTGCCAACTGCATATCTACTGAACGTTGTGCAGTAGCAGTTGCTGCAGCATCTGTTTCTGCATCACCAGTTGTTTGAACAGTCTGACCGTTGGTTCTTAAGTCTGCAATTTGGCGACCAATCTTATCACGACCACGAACAGCAGTATCCAAAGCAGACTGTAATTCTGTAGCATCATAGCGAATCAAAGGGGTACCTACTTCGACCTTAGCACCTGGAGCAACCAAAACCTCACTCAAATCTCCCTTAGAAGGATCATAGTAAACATACTGCTCGTCTGCTGCTGTAATCGTTCCTGTAAGTAGCGTTGAGGAAGCAATTGAGCCTTCTTTAGCAACAGTATAGGTCATACTCATGGCTACATCTTCTGAAGATGATGGTGATGTTAGCATATTGCTAAAAATCAAAGCCCCACCTACTAAGGCAACTGCGACTACCCCAAGACCACCAAACAAAGCAATTTTTGCTTTCTTCGTCTTTAACATAACAAACTCCTTTTCTTTACAAAACATACCTATTTGTGTTGTCTATATAATACACAAATACAAGAACAAATGCAAGTTTTTTCCTAACTATTTTATAAAAAGTTCGGCAATTTTCCCACTTACATTTTTGTAAGGTAACGTAGCGGATTTTTGATTGACACACAAAAAAGCGTTACAATGAATATAGTTAATGATTTTATTGGAGGAAATTTATGAAAGTGTTTGATATTATCGCTATCGGAGGTGGGAGCGGAGGCATCGCTACCATGAACCGAGCTGCTATGTACAGTGCCAAGGCAGCAGTTATTGAGGGAAGCTATCTAGGAGGGACTTGTGTTAACCTTGGCTGTGTACCCAAAAAAATTATGTGGTACGGCTCTCAGGTAGCAGAAGCCATTCAGCATTATGGACCTGAATATGGATTTACTAGCCAAGAAGTGACCTTTGATTTTGCCACCTTGCGTAAAAATCGCGAAGCCTATATTGAGCGTTCACGCGCATCCTACGGTAATACTTTTAACAATAACGGAGTAGAAGTTATCCAGGGTTTCGCACGTTTTGTGGATAATCAAACGGTTGAAGTCAATGGTGAGCTGATTCGTGCAAAACACATTGTCATCGCAACTGGCGCCAAACCGGTAGTCCCTGCTATTCCTGGTAGTGAGCTAGGGATTGTATCTGACGATGTCTTTGCATGGGAAGAATTACCTTCTTCTGTGGCTGTGATTGGTGCTGGTTATATCGCTGTGGAAATGGCCGGTCTCCTACATGGACTCGGTGTCCAAACTGACCTCTTTGTTCGTGGAAATCGCCCTCTTCGTAGCTTTGATACCTACATTGTTGATGCCTTGATGGAAGAAATGCAACGTACCAACCTTCCACTCCATACCGGGAAAACTCCTGTCAGTCTTGAAAAAACTGATGATGGACAAATCCAGATTAACTTTGCTGACGGTAGTAACCATATTGCTCAGAAGGTCCTTTGGGCAATTGGACGTAAACCAAATATTGACAAACTCAACCTGGAAGCAACTAGTGTTCAACTTACTTCTTCAGGACATATTTCTGTCAATGAATACCAAGAAACAGCTGTACCAGGCATCTATGCCCTCGGTGATGTAACTGGTGAAAAAGAATTAACACCCGTTGCAATCAAGGCAGGTCGCCTTTTGGCAGAACGTTTATTTAACAATAAACCAACCGCAAAAATGGATTACACAACCATCCCAACTGTCGTCTTTTCTCACCCCGCTATCGGAACCGTTGGTCTAACTGAGGACGAAGCGATTACCCAATACGGTCAGGACAATGTAAAAGTCTATACTTCAGCCTTTACTTCTATGTACACTGCGCTAGAAAACAATCGCCAAATGGCTAAGTTTAAATTAGTAACTGTGGGAGAAAATGAAAAAGTCGTTGGACTGCACGGCATTGGCTATGGTGTCGATGAAATGATTCAAGGATTCTCAGTTGCTATCAAAATGGGAGCTACAAAAGAAGAATTTGATGCCGTTGTCGCCATCCATCCGACAGGTTCTGAAGAATTTGTTACTATGCGTTAACTCAATTGAAAAAGCCCAGACATGAAGGTCAGCACTGTCTGGACTTTTTCTTATGGTAATATAGCAATTGCTCGCACTGGTGAACCCGAAGTCTTCTCCCAATGAGGAAAAGCGATTGAAATCATTGCACCTGTTGGTGGTACCTGATCCAAGTTTGCCAATACTTCCAACTGATAAATATCTTTTGATAGGAGATAGTATTCTTCTGGTAAACTTCCTCCGTGTTTGACTGCAGATACTCCTAAATCGGTATCCAATGTTTCATGACCAACTGCTTTCACCTGACGTTCTTCAATCAAATATTCTAGAGCTTCATGACTCCATCCTGGTGTACGTTGAACTCCATCTTCGTCTAGATTACGAATGGCATCTTGACTAGGCCAGCGCTTTGACCAATCCGAACGAAAGGCAACAAAAGATTCTGGCGCTATCGGACCATATTCAGCCTCAAAGTCTAAAATATCCTGCTTAGTTATCTCGTAGTCATTATTTTCTATAACAGCAGCTGATTTATCAATAACGTAGAGTGGCAGGAGTAAATCTTTCAAATCAATCTCATCAAGATAACGAGCTCCTTCTACAAAATGAATCGGAGGATCAATATGGGTTCCATACTGCCCCACAACCGTAAATTGTTCGACAAAGAAACCATCCTTATGAGTAAATAGGGCTTTCTTTTCGAGAGCTGGTAGCGCAGGGAAATGCAGGCTCTTTTCATTGATTTGGTGAGTCAAGTCTACCCAAGTTTTAGATTTAAGAGTACGGTAAATATCAAGTAATTCTGTCATAGAAATTCTCACTTTCTTTTTTTATTATTCTAGCATAGGTATAGGTTGTTTTGCATATAATTTGTTGTTTTTTACTATAGTTATAAAAATCACCTATAGAGTTGTTACAGCCGATGAAAGAGCATTGACTTTCTTATCCAATCTCACTATAATTTTTGTTAACCATAAAATTTTAAGAGGATAACAAATGAAAACAACTTCTATCAAATCACTTGTTTATATCGCTATTGGAACAGCCTTAATTTCCACCCTTTCACAAATCAGTCTGTCTATCGGACCTGTACCATTTACATTACAAACCCTAGCTATCGGCTTAGTAGCTTGTCTATACAAACCCAAGGAGGCAATTACAAGTGTCAGCTTATATCTAGTTCTTGGTGCTATCGGTTTACCTGTTTTTTCGGGTTTTTCTGGTGGCTTTGCTGCACTCACAGGACCGACCTCGGGCTTTCTATGGGGGTTTCTACTCTACACTATCATCACTTCTGCCCTCACTAAATCAGACTCCTCACCAGTCACAATTTTTCTAGCCTGCCTACTTGGAACAAGTATCTGTTTCCTTCTCGGCTGTTTTGTATTTAAACTAGTTTCAGGTGCCAGTTGGACTGACTCTATCGGATGGACTGTTCTGCCTTTCATTCTTCCTGATTTAGCTAAAATTACACTAGTCATGATTTGTCATCGTTTATTGCAACCTGTTATCAAAAAAGAAGCCTATTTTGCTTAGGCTTCCTTCGTTTATTTATTGGCAAATGCGAATAAAATTCTTCGTTTTACGTATTTTATTAAAAGTTTTTTCACTTGGAAAATCGTCGTACTAATATACTATCTATTTTTGCCAATTTTGAATAAATGTATCTGCAATTGTTGATGTATTCAAAACATGGTTCGAACCACTCTCCCAAGTAACTTCTCCACTTTGATTTTTTTTAATAAACTTGTATTCTATCCTAGTATTAACTGGTAGATTTATATCGTAAAACCATGATGGATATTGTGCTATAGTTGCAGTTGAATTGAAGAATGTCCCCACAGCCTTTTCTGGATTCCAATTACCAAGCTCACTGACATTACCAACTACATACACATTCTCTCCATATGATGTCTCAGCATTATTTACGATAAAACGAACAGGAACTTGAGTTGCCGTTAATATTTCAAAGTTTGAAAAAATAGTCTCCATTCCACTCTGATTCAATACCTTTACATTATAAATTCCAGCAGGAGTTTCTGGTATTCTAACTTTAATAAGCGTATCAGACCACTCAACTATATCCGAAAGTGTATTTTCAAAATAAACTTGACCTACTTCACTACCAAATCCTGTTCCTGAAATACTAACCTCATTTCCACTAATACCTATTGAGGGACCGATGTTTCCGATTGATATGTCACTATTTTCATCACTATACACCCACACTCCAACTTCACCTTTGCTCAGCTCAAATGAAGCTACTGCACCATTTGAATCCACAGATATGGAATCTGAATATAATAGACCACTCAATTGATCCTCGTAATTTCCTAATGGTAAACTTGTATATAAATTTTCTATTTTGTAACTACTACTTCCTTTGTTAACTGCAATCAAAGCTACAGTAGAACCAAATTTCCTCTCAAAAATGAGCACATCTGAGTTTATCCACCTCTCTTGTGTCGTACCATATGCCAAAGCTTGATTATGTTTTCTCAAGTTTGACAACTTGCTTATTACTTTATATGCATTACTATTTTTATTGAAAGAACTTATATCAGACCTATTCTCTGGATCATTTCCTCCTTGATCATATTGTTCACTTCCGTAATAGATTGTCGGAACTCCTCGAGAAGTTAATAAAAGTGCGTAAGCTTGATTCACTGCAAGTTGATTTCCATTAACTAATGTTGAAAAGCGACTCATATCATGATTATCAATAAAGGTAACCTGATCATTTATTTCTTCGTAGTCATTTTCAGTCGCTTGCAAAACATTATAAAAATCCAGCATTGTAAATGTATCACTCGAATAGAGATTTCTAATAGCATTTGCAAATCTAAAATCTAATAAACTCATACCACTATTGTTCGCGAATGATGTCATTTCTACTTCGGCCTCAGTACCTCCTGTATACCATTCACCAAAAACAAATATCCCCGTCTTCTCATAAATATAGCTCAGCCAATTTTTTTGCCAACCAAGAGACATATGTTTTACTGCATCAACTCTAATTCCATCAATTCCATAATCTATCCATGATACGATAGCATCTTTAAGATATTTATCAATAGTTGGATTAATATTATTCAAATCTGCCAATCCATATAAACTATGATAAATCCCATTTTCATAAGTGCTATAGTCCGTCCAAGACTCATGATTAAATATACCATCAACATCATTTGAGAATGTCCCAATTAAATTTCCATTTCTAAATAAAGCCCCATCTTCAGGAAAAGAATAGCCCGAATATTCTGCGGTTGAAGTATGATTCGGAGCAAAATCAATTACTATTTTAATATTATTTTCATGTGCAATGGATACCAATTCTTTAAAATCCTCTTGTGTCCCAAAAGCAGAATTAGTATTAAAGAAGTCTCTAGCCCAATAACCATGATATGAAGCACTATTACTAGTAGGGTCTATACTAGTAATATTTTCAACAGGTGAAGATATCCAAATTGCTGTAATTCCGAGATCTGTTAAATAGCCATCCTGAATCTTCTTTATTATTCCTCGCCAATCTCCTCCATGATACTTCCTAAGATTTGTAGTATCAAAAATCTCACCTGATGGATTATTAGTCGAATCACCATCATAAAACCTATCGGTAATAATTTGGTAAATAACATCCGATGAAAAATCAACCTTATTGTTAATTGAATTATAACTTTCTGCATTAATAACACTAAATTTTGTTGTAACTAAAAATAAGATAATAATAGGCAGTGCCATTAAATAATCTTTCCAATAAAATTTCTTCATCATTCACCTCTTATTTTACTGCTCCAGCGGTCAAACCATTGACCATATTTTTTATTAGCAAGAAATATAACACTACAATTGGAACCGCAATAAATATACTTCCTGCTGCAAAACGTGCAAACTCTGTCTCATCTAAATTCATCAAGCCAACAGCAACGGTATAAAGATTTTTTTCCTTCAATAATAATTTTGGTAAAATGAAGTCACTCCATGGCCATGCAAAATTGGTTAATGCTGTATATGTAATAATCGGCCTAGACAACGGCAAATGGATATGCCAAAAAATTTGAAAACTCGTAGCTCCATCCATTCGGGCTGCTTCATCAATGCTATAAGAAATGGTATCAAAAAAACCTTTTTGGGTTAAATAACCCATTGGAGCTGCTGCACTATATATTAATACCAATCCCCACAATTGATTAATTAGGTTAAATTGAGTCATCAGCAAATAAACAGCAATCATCCCCATAAATGACGGAAACATACCTAGTACCATTGTTGTCTTCATTAATGCATTCTTTCCATTAAAATAAAAACGAGACATTGCGTATGCTGTTAATATGACTAAAAATGTTCCCAGTATACAGCTCATACTTGCAATAAACAACGTATTTAAGAACCATCTCGGATAGTTATATAGATCTGTATCTGTAAACAAAGTTATAAAACTTTTTAAACTATAAGATGTTGGAAAAAAGCCATCAAATGAATAAATAGTGCCTGATTGAGAAAATGAGGCTAATATCAACCAAATACAGGGAAAGAGAAAGATAAAACTTACCAAAATAAGCATGCAATATATCCCTGTACTTTGTAAAAAGTGAGACCATTTTCTCATAAAAATCTACCTCCTTCCTTATAAGAAGATGTTCGAACGTAGACAGAAAGTGAAATAACAGAAGTTAATAAGAAGATTATTAGACTAATAGTAGCCCCTATACTATAATAATTATTATCAATTGAAAGATTGTATAACCAATTAATTAGTAAATCTGTATCACTTGCTAGAAAATAATCATCTAAATATAACCCACCTCTTAGGAAATAAAAGATCCCAAAGTTATTGAAATTACCGACAAACTGACCGATAAGGACTGGCGTTGTCGCTGTCAATATATAGGGAAAAGTAATTTTTGTAAATTGTGCCCACTTATTTGCACCATCAATTTCTGCTGCTTCATAAAGTGATGCGTCCCGATTGGATAACAAACCAGTTGCTAATAGCATAATTGATGGTACTCCAATCCAAGCGTTTACCATAAGGCCAATGACACGAGCTGACCACTTGGCATCAACATCAAGAAACCCTATTGCTTGAAACCCCTGGTTTTGCAAAAGTTGATTGATTGGACCACCATAAGAAAACATGAATTTAAATGCCAATAAGCTAATAAAACCAGGTATAGCATAAGCCAAAATAGGAAAAGCTCTCCAAACCACTTTCCATTTGACACGTTTATTTGAAAAAAGTAACGCTAAGGATAAACCACCAAAATAGTTTAAACCTGTAGACAGAACTGCCCACAAAATATTCCAGCTTAAGATTTTAAAAAAAGTTGGAGCAAATTGAGTCAAAGAGACTATTTTTACAAAATTTTGAAGTCCAATCCAGCTTACTAATTCTGGAGGAACAATTTTTCCACCATAATTCGTAAAAGCAATTAATATCATAAAAATAATTGGAAGGACACTAAACACCATAATTCCTAAAACTGGAAAAAATAGGACAAAAGCTGGAAAGTTTCTATCAATTGAAATTTTTATCTCCTCACGGAACGATGGAATCTTTTTTCCTTCACGTATTAATTGATCAACATATAATGCATCTTTGATATTTATAACATACAAATATATAGCTAGTGAAAATATTATGAAACCCAAAATTCCCATGAGTAACATGATAATCGAATTGTCACCTTCTATTCCAAACCAGGTGTCTGTTTTTTGTGTTCCAAGTGTAAAGAATCCTATTATATCTCTAAAGCCTCTAAAAAATAAATAACTTAAGAAAAATAATTCAATTCCAAAAAATAGTATTCCTTTAAATTTTTGACCGAGAAGAAATTGGCCAAAACCCATGCAAAATAAAGATGTTTTAGCTTCGACAGATGCTTTTCTCAAATCTATTTTTCCATGCTTAAACATATTTTCTCCTATTCTAGTGTATGAATGGCATCACTAATTTGCTGAGTCACTTTTTCAAGTCCTTGTTTAAGATCTTGATTAGTTCTAAATTTTTTCTCTGATTCTGCGCGAAAAACATCTTTAGTAATATCAGCAAAAAATGTTTGAGTAGGGGTCCAAATTTGTGATACAGCCGAATTTGATGGCATTAATACAATATTATTATTTTCGAGCTCTCCATACACTGCTTCTGAAATTCCGCCGATTTCCTTTATTACATCTGATCTGGTAGGCACAATACCCAACATTTCATATCGTTTTAAAATATTTTCATAATTTGTAGCAAAATTTACAAAGGCAAGACTTGCATTTGGACAAGGAGTATAAGCACTAATTGCATAACCATTCACTCCTCCCATTGTTTTTGTGTCAATCAGCTCCGAATTAACATCCGTTAAATCACCACTTTTAGGTAATTGAGGTAAATTAACCATTACCAGATTCTCACTTGCTAAAGTCTCTGCCTCAATTGTAGACATCCCTTGGTGTTCATAATATTGAATCAATTCATCTAAAAAGGTTGAATAAACATCTGGTGTAGACATTGTTGCAAAAAAAGTCCCATCTGCAAGTTTACTATATGCACTTGTAGTTATCGTATCATCAATACTTTCTTCATTCATAGCTGAAGCCAATTGCTGAATAACTTTTGCACCTTTTTCCGCATCCCCTGATGCAAATCCAATATCATTTGTATCTAAATTATCATTTCCAAAAATATATGCACCATAAGAAAACAAGAAACCGCTTGAAAAATATGAATCATACAAGGATTTCATATAGCCATATTTAGAAGAATCGGCAGCATGACGTTCTTGTGAAAATCTCAGTAAACTTGACCAAGTTTCAACCATGTCTGGGATTTGATTTTTATTGTCATCCCACTTACTTTCCCAATCAACTGGTAGTAAATCTTTGCGATAATACAGCATAGGTGTCTGAACATTCACAGGGACACCTAGAGTATATGTTGTTCCATCTAGATGATATTCAAATGCTTTCCATGCCATTGAAGAAGTTGTTTCATATGCATCCAAATCTTTTATTGGGAGGGGATAAATGTGTTTATCTTCTGCATATTTCATAATGACATCATTAGCCTGATACAGAACATCTGGTCCATAACCATAAGGACCATCATTAGCCAAATCAACATACTGATCTATGTTTGCATCTACTGCTATAATATTTTCATCAGCATACATTTCATTAAATGCTGCAATAAGTTCAGCAAAATATCCCTTTGAAATTGCTGTATTGTTTTCAAGAACTTTAATTGTAGCCCCATTTTCAAGTTTTCCAGTAAATATCATACTGTCATTCGTTGATTGATTCTTATTAGGAATAATCGGTGGACTAACACTAGCTAAAAACAAGCTTGTAATTGCAGTTACAGATATAGCATAAAGTGTTTTGAGTTTCATTTTTTTCACCTAAAATTCATAAAAAATATACCCATATCGTGACAAGAATCCATCACTATCTAATCCCCTAGATACAAGAGGAGTGCCTTCAAAGCAAATCTTCTGTTTTTTTTCATCCAAATTTAAGAGGAAATGCACACTCTTTTCTTGCCACTTACGCTCCACATGAACCAATTCTCCTTTATTCAGAATTGATATATCACCATTCTGGATTGAGGTATTTTTTCTTGTAGATATGATTGCTTTAATATTGTTTAAAAATTCGTTATCCCATTCCTCTGTGTTCCAATTAAAGGTCCTACGTGAATCGGGATCGTATCCTCCTTCCAAACATATTTCTGTTCCATAATAGATACATGGAACACCTGGAAAAATAAACATTAAAGCCAAAGCAGCTAATACTTTATCTTTTGAATTTCCAACCTGTGTAAAGATTCGATGTGTATCATGGGAATCCAATAAATTTAAATTCATTTGGTTCACCTGTGTTTGATTCCTCATCAAAATATGATTCAGTCGTTCCACTAAATCTTTAGCCTTAAATCGGTCAAATGCGAAACAATCTAAACTTGCTTTTGTAAAAGCATAGTTCATTATACTATCATATTGATCTCCCATTAAATACGGATATGCATCATGCCAATTTTCACCAATTAAAACACAATCTTGCTTCACATCCTTGATTGCCAATCTAAATTGTCTCCAAAATTGATGAGAAACCTCATCAGATACATCCAATCGCCATCCATCAATATTTGCTTCTTTAATCCAGTACAGTCCAATATCTATCAAATGTTTTCTAACTTCTGCATTCGAGGTGTTCCATTTTGGCATATAGTAACACGAAGCAAAGCATTCATAATTAACCTTTTCAATATCAGGGAAATCACCATCAATCATAAACCAATCATAATACGGAGAATCCTTCCCTTGGTTGATTACATCAATAAATTCTTTTGAATTCATACTGCAATGATTAAAAACAGCATCCAGAACAACTCTTATCCCTCGCTGATGACACTTACTAACAAGTTCTTTTAAATCTGCTAAAGTCCCAAATTGTTCATCAATCTCATAATAATTTTCAATATCGTACTTATGATTGGTGGGTGATTTAAAAATAGGAGTTAAATACAAAGCATTAATTCCCAAATCTAAAAGATAATCCAATTGATTAATAATTCCTCTCAAATCTCCACCAGCAAAACTTTTAGGTGTTGGCAGGTCTCCCCAAGACATATCAATGTATGACTGTTTTTTTAAGTTATCACCTTTAGCAAATCGATCAATAAAAATTTGATAGAAAGTACTCTCCTTCAACCAGTCGACTGTAGGAAAAATATCAATTTGATTAATGTATGGCATTTGAAAAAAATTATAAAAACCAGTATCAAAATGATAATACTCAGTTAACCCATCTTCACTGAAAAAATAGCTTTGTGTATTTTTTTCTAGTCTAAAGATATATGCTAATCTTGTATCCGTAACTTTTAAATTTATTTCAAAATATGCAAATGTATTATCCTCATAACGAAGTGGAACTCTTAACTCCTTCCTGTCGAAATGATAATCATATTTTTTTCCATATACAAGATAGATATGTGTGTCTCTATCCTCTTTGGCCGTTCGTATCCTAATTACAACTTCATTTTGATCTATTGCAAAACAATATCTTGAATCTGGAATATGCAAAATTCCTGCTTCATTCATCACTTACATCTCCTACATTATTTTTAAGTTGACTTTTTGTTTTTTTTTTTATATAACAATCCTATGAAAAAGATTACCATAAAAGACGTTGCACGTGAGGCCGGGGTCTCCGTTGCTACTGTTTCCTACATTATCAACAATCGTGAAGACCAAAAAATTAGTCCTGAAACGCGTAATAAAGTTCTACAAATTATTAATTTATTGGACTATACTCCTAACCAAGCCGCAAAGTCACTTGTAACTCAAAAATCGCAAATTGTTGCCCTTCACTACAAGGAAGCCGAGTCCTATTTGCAAAAAGCCGAGCAACTTCATTTCATCAATAAATTAACGAACTTTCTACATAATAAAAATTACTATTTAATGTGTCTTAGTGAACATTACATTGAAAAAATAGATTTAGCTGATGTAATATTAACTCTTGACGTGGCTAAGGAAGATTTCTATAAAATCGGGAATGCCAATTTCTCGCCTCTAATTGCCCTTGATAGTTTTATTGATGATCCTGTGTTTTTTCAAATAAATTCAGATTTTCAAAAATTAAAAAAACAGGCTATACAATATTTTGGAGAGACTACTTTTACTTTTGTATCTCTGCCAATAAATGATGAAAAAAGAAAAGAATTAATTCAAAATACATTTTCTTCAATTAAATACGTTAAATCAGTGGAAGAACTAGATAACTTTGATTACAAAAATGTTTTAATTATTGATTCAATCTTGGAACAATTAATCTCGAACTATTACAACAAATTGTATATCTCAGGTTTCTCAGATGAAAAATTTGAAAAAATTTTTCAAGCTATCGAATGGGCTTCACAGCGTATTGAAATCAATAATCATAACATTGTTGTTTAGAAAGTTAGAGTAGCTATTTCTCGAGATTACATGCTAATACTTACTCATTTTCAAGTCCCTCCTCAGACATATAAAGCACCGCCATTTTGTTTATTTATTGTAATAACTCTAACTATTTATGAAACATTGAAAATTGAACAAACTTGGTTCTCATCATAAACTGCAAGCGTAACTTGAATTTGACGTGGTGAGATAACAAATAATAAAAGAAAAACTAATAAACAGTGTCACTCCAACTGAACAACAAAATATTTAAATAATTTAAATAATTTAAATAATTTAACTAAATTGTCAAAAATTAAAATCAAACTGGATAAGGGAGGAAACAATTTTCTCCCTTAAAAATTCCTTCACTCCTGTGTCAGCGAGTTTTTCAACAAATTTTTTATCTTGTTGAAAAAACTCGCTTTTTTAAAATTTCACAAACGGTTAGATAATCTAATTCATTTTTTAAACTTACTAGTTTTCATACGTCCAAGCAATCGTATCAAAATTATTTATATTAAAGGATTCTTTCTTTGCTTCTGAATATTCGGAATTTTCAGTGTCATAAGTATCTTCAGCAGGATGTGTAATTAAAGTAAATGTATATGTTCCTGATTTTGCAATCTTAATATTCGACCGTTTGCTTGAAGTTTCACCAAGACCCCCAGAATTTTCAAAATAAGTTACACCATCTTTCTCAATTGTCTCCAAATATCCAAACCCTCTTTGATTTTCCCAACTACTATTTATTGCAAATTGAAATTCGTCGCCTTCTTCTAAATTCATTGTAATCGAATAAATATTGCTTTCGTTACTCTCCTCTTTTATGAGTTTATGCTTATCACTTACGTTTGCCCCCCAATTTGATTCTTTAAGAATCTCACTATTTCCATTCCCTACAACAATAAAACTCCGGGTATCTTCTTTATAAGCTGAGAAACCAGCGTATAAGGATAAATCGCTTGTAATATTACTACTCTCAGTGAATTTTCGTGAAAAATCTGGTTTTACATACCATCCAACAAAGGTTTTTCCCTCCTTTGAAGGAGTGTATTTTAGTATATCTCCTGTTGATTTTACTTGCTCAGTTTTTAAAACTGTTGTGCCATCACTGTCATAGTAAGTAACTTTGTAGTTTGAAACTTCAGAAACAACTGAATTAGTCGAATTTGCTTCTTGGGAAGCTTGAGTGCAGGCAACCAAATTTAAAGAAAGTGCTGCAATAGTCAAAAAATATAGACATTTTTTCATGATACCACCTCGGATATTAATATTTTTCTAACTTAACTTAAACGTTTAAGTTAAGTTAATTTTATTGCAATCGCTTACAAATGTCAATACTTTTTTCCTAATTTTTATAAATTTTATTTAATATCAAAAAAATATTAAATTAGTGAAATATTAAATTAGTTATGTTTTTCCGAATTTCAAATAAAAAACATTATGGACACATAATCTAATCCATAATGTTCTCTTCATTATTATTCACTTTGTAGAATTATTCCTTCTTCGCTTAGGCTTCATTCGTTTATTTATTGGCAAACGCGTCGAGTAGAACTTGAAATTCCTCATTGCTAAGAGTGATCCCTTTCCCCATCTTGGTATGGTCAGGACTCCAGGTACGGATGTCATACTTGGCTGGTGCGCCATTAAAAGATACTCGATTAAGCTCCTTGGTCCATCCTTTATCATTTTCAGATAAGACCAATAATTTTTCTTCAATTTCAAATGTAAATTCTGCCATTTGTTACCTCCTCACTTATCTATTCGAAAAAGCTTGTCATTTTTATAAAAATTAGATAATATAATTATATCAAGTTTGAAAGGATTATGCCATGAAGAGGTTTTTAGAAGTTATTTTCGAGCAGTTCACCGTCTTTTTAGAACATGGCAAAGCTCCTAAGTCTATTGAGCCAGATAGCAAGGAAGAAATCAAGAATAACTTGGAGCTGGCTTTATATAAAAAAGCTGCAGTCCATGTCATCTATGGTGATCGTAGTTTCACAGGTGACATTGTGAAATATGATACCGATCGCCAACGGATTATCATGAAAAATTTCAAACGTCAGGTTACAAGCATTATAAAAATCGAGGACATCAAAAAAGTCACCTTGGTTCCAGATAGCATCAAGACTTCTCAACAACAAACAAAAGGCTGAAATTTCAGCCTTGCAGATTGAAGAAAAAGTCCATTTTGGACAATTTTCTTCAATCTTTTTTCTTTATGTTGAAAATTAAAAACTCTCAGAAACGCCGAAATATCAATGTTTCTAAGAGTTTAATGACTTGCTATCTTTCGCAAACTTCTTAATTTTTTATATTTTTAAGAGTTTATCTACGTTCTGAGGCTGAAATTTCGGCCTTTTTATGTTTATGCACGAATAGTTAGGGATTGCCCATCTTCTTGGTAGAGGTTGATGAGGCCTGATTTGCAGGCACGAATCATGTCACCAGGATAGATTTCACGGTCTAGTTTGATGGTCAGGAGTTCCATCGGCTTGTTGGCACGGTCAATCTTTTCTCCATTTGAATCATGCAAGTCCTGAATAGTCGTTTCAAAATGACGGAAACCTGGTCCGTAAAACTCTACTTGGTCACCTTCGTTGATAACATTACGCTGACGAATGGTTGCAGTCATGGTTTCCTTGTCAAAAGCCACTACTTCGGCGATGAATTTGTATTCTGGAATCTTACGGCGGGCTCCAAAGAGCTGCTCATTTTCACTCGGCGGGCTATAGTAGAAACCAGTTGCCAATTCACGTTGGGCAACCTTCCACATCTCATCAATCAGGTCTTGCTTGATCGCTTCAAACTTTTCTGGGCTTTCAAGATAGGCATCTACCGCAGCCTTGTAGCAGTTGGTCACTGTTGATACGTAGTGGACAGATTTCATACGGCCTTCGATTTTCAGGCTATCGACCCCGTTTTCAATCATATCTGGAATATGGTCGATCATACACATGTCCACCGCAGACATGGAGAACTCCTCTGGGATTTCCCCTTTAATCGAACGACGTTCTTCGCCAAATGGGAGGTCGTAGAGATTGTACTTCCAACGGCAAGACTGGGAGCAGCCACCGCGGTTAGCATCGCGTTTGCTCATGTGGTTAGAGAGAACGCAGCGACCTGAATAGGAAATACACATAGCTCCGTGAACAAAGGCCTCAATCTCAACGTCTGTCCGTTTACGGATTTCAGCCACCTCGTCCATAGTCACTTCGCGGGCCAGGACGACACGAGTCAAGCCCAATTCCTTCCAGAACTCGAAGGTCTCATAGTTGGTGGAAGAAGCCTGGGTTGACAGGTGAATTTCAAGGCCTGGCGCTTCAGTAGCACAGATAACGATGAGAGCCGGGTCAGATACGATAACGGCATCCAAGCCCATGTCACGCAATTCACGGAACCAGGCTCCTGCTCCTTCTTCATTGCCTTCGTGAGTGACCATGTTGGCAGCTACATAGACCTTGGCACCACGGGCATGGGCATATTCAATCCCTTCCCGCATCTCGTCCATGGTAAAGTTCCCTGCTCGGCTACGCAGACCGTAGGCCTGGCCGCCAACAAAGACCGCATCAGCACCATAATCAATGGCAACCTTCAATTTCTCCAAAGTCCCAGCAGGTGACAAGACCTCGGGACGCTTTAATGTTTTTGACATAATATACTTCTTTCTATTTGCAGGATAGAATACTGTAAACGATGTTGTTTCACTCGGAAACCTAGTGCAGAGTTTAGAAAATCGCCCAAAGGCGTTTTCGTGCTCTGACCTTACATAGTAAGTGACAGAGCTAACTCTGTCAGGCTAAAGTAAATAAATTCTGCTATAAATATTGTTATTTAACCTTATTGCGGTCAAATTCGTAGAAGCCTGTATCCAAGCCACGTTCAGCTGGATGGAGCTTTCGTACCTGTTCATCCAAAAGGAAGGCCTGATCATAAGTGAAGTCGCCTTTTTCAATCAAATCTCTTGCTTGAACAAAAAGCTTAACAATTTCAACAAAATTCTGACCAGGGCAATAGATACCATCAAGTTTCCAATTATGATAACCATGTTCATCTAATTCTGACAGCTTGGTCATCATATCAATGTCATTGTTGATAAAGATATGGGTACCGTGCTTGTCCTCAAAGATAGAATAGTGGCTATCTGGGTCGCTCGGCTCAGCTAAGAAAAGTCCGCGTCCACGTGACAAATCTGTCTCATCAGCTTTTGTAAAATTGTAGTAATTCTGTAACAAGGTTCGTTTAGAATGGTGAATAACAGAGGCGCCGTAGACCAAGATTTCCGCTGGCATTTCCAAGTTCTTAGCAATATCAAAGAGTTCTTCTGATGGAATCTCTCTTGCCAAAACAGCCTCTACTGCTCCATGATCTTTCCAAAAGTTAATCTGACGGCTGGAGGTCACAAAGACAGATGTGTCATAGATTAGCTTGAAATTGTAGCCGTCACGTTTATTGATGTAGAAAATTCCAGTATCTCCGACAACCAGATAATCAACCCTGATTTCCCTCATTAGCTCCATAAACGGTTTGACATTGTCCATCATATCTTGGTGCATGAGGGCATTGGCAGCGACCGTCAATTCCTTCCCAGCGCTATGAACTAGCTCTGCTATTTCCCTAAGTTCATCATAGGTAAAATTTGTTGGGATGCGAAGGGCATGGTCCTCTTCCCCAACATAAATACGGTCAACTCCTGCTACAAGCAGTTCTTTGACCTGCTCAATACTTTCAGCTGTTGCTGTAATGATAATTTTTTCCATAAGGATAATTATATCAAAAAGAGAAATATCTGATAAGTGACTAGCCGTGTTTTAATATTCAGACTTTTCTAATATCCTTCTTGTAACATTATTGTAATATAAATGACATAATAATTCATCAATGATATGGTATTCTTTAAAGAGCAGAAAAGGAGACGATATGCCATTAAGACACTATCAGTCCCATGAGTACCAGTACGAAGAGTATATCCCGAAAGAGAAAAAGGCTAATTTTCAAACCTATCAAGCAAAAAATGCCAATAAAGAACGTCTAAAGGAATTGTTGTTTTTTGTTAATATCGCATTTTTTAGTTTGATAACAGTCATCGCTAGTTATGTCTATCTGTCTGTAGGCATTCCTGTTTTTATTGCCATCATATTGGCAAGTGCGACGGGTTTTCTTGGACTACGTTTGGTTCAAATTGGACTAAAGAAGAAATTTAAACCCAAATAAGTTATCAGAAAAAATTAATAATGAAGTATGAAGACAGAGAAAGTTATTCTCTGTCTTTTTTGCATGAACCACTGCCGTCTGTAAACAATTGATTTTCTGCACCTCTTAATATAGTCTGGTAATTTTCTATCTTATAATCTAAACGTTCTAGAGCTTGCTGAATTTTCGACAAGCGTGACTGCAGGACTTCCCGTTCCTCTTTTAGTAAATCAATCCGGGCTTCCACAGTACTATCGCCAGCCTGCACCAAGCCCATATACTCAATCAAGCGCTCAATAGACATACCAGCACTCCTAAAACAGCGAACAAATTCCAAAACGGCTACATCATTTTCCACAAAGTCCCTTACTCCAGAAGATTTTCTTGCAATTTTGGGAATAAGCCCTACCCGCTCATAGTAGCGAATGGTATCTGCCGATAGACCTGTTACATCACTAACTTCTTTAATGTTCATATCCATTCTCCCTTCGTTTTGTATATCTATTATATACCTTGAAGTCAAGTATGCGACAAAAAATCTGAGTTTCCCCAGATTTTCTCCCCTATAAATAGTTACCCTTGACAACGAAGAAAGTGCCACGGATTTCCCCAGCTAGTTTGGAGCGTTGGCGGGTAAACTTGAATTTGCCTTCAAATTCTTTGGGAATTTCAATGCCATAGCCGACCGCTCGCTTGCCACCTTTTTCTAGCGTATAGAGGACATTGACATATCGTCATTTGGTTTATCTTCTATTTCACCTTTTGGATGATTGGGAGTTGGAAAAATCTCCCTTTCCTAAGCTTAAAAGCTAAAGAACAAAGTCGAATAGTCTGACATTCTTTGCGATACTATCTAAGTCACATAAACAAATTTACTTCTTTTTTTACAAAAAATAAACTCCAAAGTAGTCCTAATAAACATAAAGCAATAAAAGGAGAAACCAGTATAGGTTTTACAATTGATCCTTCTGAGACTACTTGCCTAGCAAGTAGTTGATTTTCAATTCGATGACCTCTAACTAATAATCGGTGGCTATTAACACCATAAGGTGTGCAAGTCACAAGGGTTACGAAATCCTCATTCGGATCTATCATCAAAGGAGATACATCATCTGGAGTAACCGTAATAATTTTATCAATTTCGTATGTCAGAGTGTTATCTAAAACTTGTATCATAAATGTGTCCCCTATAACCAGCTGATCTAAATCAGAAAACAGTTTTGCAGAAGGCAATCCCCGATGTCCTGAAATAGCAGCGTGACTTCCCTGACCGCCAATGGGAAGGGAAGTCCCAGCAAGGTGACCTACTGCTACCTGCAATACGGCATCATCCGTTCCGTGATAAATAGGTAACGTTGTCTGCAATTTAGGAATTTCTACATAGCCCATAATACCAGTATCTGTGATATTTAAAATTGAGTCATACTTTTTTAAAGCTACACTGTCTATATTTAAATTAGGTATTGTCCCCTTTTCGAGCGTGCTATTATATGCACTGACATTTTCTAAAATTTTTTGTTTTTCTTCTTTTGAAATATCCAATAATTTCTCAGAATAAGTAGCTACTGCTTCTGATTGATAATGTGAGTTCCAATAATCACTTACTGTTGGATATAATAACAATAATAGGCCAGTTATTAAGAAAAAGACTAGCAGACTCGTTATGTAATTATTTTTAGATCTGGAAATCATAATAACCTCATTTTGAAATAATAGGAAAAGAGGCTGGGAAAAAAGTCCAGCCTCGCTTCTCAGAGTTCGTGTCTACATCTCAGCGTAGTGGTGGATTGGGTTTAACAGTCCAGTGGACTGTTAAAGGTTGGAGATAGGAGCTGCAAAGCAAATCTCAGTAATTCATGTTTTACACTTCAAATCTGACCTCTACGACTGTTCGAACAAGTTAGCTTAATTTCCAACCTATTCCAAATTTACTTAAGGTCTACACGTTTCTTCGTCACAAGAAGGACTGCTGAACTGATTGCAAACAATGCCCCAATAAGGTAAAGCATCTTTGTCCCAACGCTACCTGTTGACGGCAGTAATGAGCCTTTTTTATTAATGACATTTGTTGAGAGAGAGCCATCTTGTAAGTTTGAAGTAAATTTCAATTCTTCGTTACCTGATAGTTTATTCAATGTTGGCATTGCAGACTCAATAGTATATTCCGCAGTAATTGTAAACTCAAGTGGCTTGATTGTATTGTAACCACTTGGAGTGGTAGTTTCTTCTAATTTGTAGTCTCCAGCATCAAGGCCTTTAAATTCAAATTTAGTCAGTTCGCCACCTTTTATTTCTTCACCAACCTTTTTCCAATCATTCTTTACTTTTTTATAAAGAGTAAATCCTGCACCTGTCAAAGCCTTCCCATCCTGGTCTTGCTTATTTACAATAGTTTGGTATGTAAAGACAATAACTACATCTTTCGGTGTTCTGCCCTGTCCTTCACCTTTAGAGTTAGGATTGTTTGAGTACACTAACTCAACTTCATTTCGATTTCCCTGTCCACCAATAACAGCTTCTGAAGTTAATGTTGCTGTATATTCTACAACCACTTTCGTTTTAGAATTGATTTTCTGATCTTCAATAGATTTCAAATTTTCAATAGAGATTTGAAGTTCATTAGGATTTTTACTAATTTTAAATTTGTCTGTGACTTCGACTCTATTTTTTCCTTCGTTTTCTAAATAAACTTTAGCATCTTCATTATATTTCAACCCCTTAGATAAAGTATCAACAAATTCAAGGTTATATGTTTGATAATCATCAAAATTACTTGGTAGAGTTGCTGTCAATTTAAAAGGAACTTGGTCATTAAAATCATAATCTGCTGCATCTTGCCAATTTGATTCTACACCTGTGGTATCATTTTTATCTTTAACTTTCTTTTCAATGGTTGGAATGTCACTTTTCAAAGTAGCTTCTGCATCTCCGACAACTTTCAAAATAAAGCGAGTATAAGAAGTATTTGTTTTCTTATCCATAGCCTCTTGTGAAAAATCTTTATCTTTAACTAGGTAGTAACCCGGTTTTAACCCAGAGAGAATTGTCTTATCAGCGGTACTCACAACTGATTTTGAAGGAGCCCCTTTTAAATGTTCTCCAGTTTTAAATGCAAACTCCTTAACTTTGTTAGAGTCGTCATTTTCCTTACCTAATAAATCTACAATATCTGTTACCTCTGTTTTTCCTTCAAAAGTAAAAGGAGTAACATCAGAGCCCCATCCAATATTTGAAAGTGTCTTACCGTCTTCTGAAATTTCACCTTTAAAAATTTGGTAAGCTTCATAGGTATGACCAACTGTTGTGCCATTAATTGTTAAACTGTAATTTCTAGATTCCTCAGCAGAAACCTTTAGAATACCCAAGGCATAGAACATGACTGTAAAAAATACTGTAAAGATTGTTATTAACTTTTTCACGAAAATATCCTTTCTGACTTAAAAAATTTTTTATAAAATAATTTTTCACCATTTTCTGCAGTTATAGCGCAGTCTCTCCTCTATAACGCATATAAATGAATCAACTATACAAATTAAATTTATAGAATAGTCCTCCCGCAACAACCAGTAATACTATTACTCCCAATAAGTAATACATGATTACACCTGGTCCACCTGTATTAGGCAACACGTATTTTCGGGTAGAGACGTTTCTTATAGTTATTATCCCCGAAACAATGGCTGCATTTTCTGGAGTGGTTACATCCACCTCATTATTCTTAGATTGATAGCTAGTGTTATAACCAATTATTGGATGCTCCTGTACGAAATAACTGTACGTAACAGTCTCTCCTTCTTCCTTACCTTTTTTAGGAAGTTCATGATATGTCCTACTCCAATTCATCGTATGATTGAGAGCCTCACCACTCAAATAATCTTTTATAATTTTACGTCCATCATCAAAATGAACTATTTGCTTCAAATCATAGCTAATCTCTCCGTTCACACGGTCCGTTGGCTGCTTATCTGCTGTAAACCATTGTTTATTGACCGTAATGCTTGTCATATTTAACTTCTGGTTTTTTATTGTCAATATCCCCTTAACAATAGCTGCTTCTGCTGGATTTACCGTATCAGCATTACTCTCATTCAAATAACAAACACTATAGCCTGGTAGGGAGACTTCCTCTACATAATAAGCATAGCTAACCTTTTGTTTAGCTTCATTTACACCTGATATTGGTAAATTATCATACCGTTTTGTCCATTGTTCAGCCGCAGTTAAGGTCTGGTTAGCTTGATACACTGTTGTTGTCTTCGTTCCATCTTCTGTCGTGGAAATTTGGTTAAGATTATACGTAATAGAAGAAATTGTTGGTTCTCCAATCTCACTTCCATCCTCATTTAACCACTGCTTCCTTACAGTGATTGATGTTTTTGTTGGCACAACTTCTTTTTTATTACTAATGGTAATAACCGGGGTTTTACGCTCTGCTTCTCCAGCTGATTCAGCCTGTGATGCAACAACACTTGCACTAACACTAACTGAATTGCTACTCCATCCTGTAAATCCCCATGTCGCTGTCATATTGGTAGCAGCAGTTGGAACCCGTAATTTTTCTGTAATTTTAATTAAGAAACCATTGCTATACTTACGAGTTGCAGCATCATAAAATTCATCCTTTTCTATGATGATTGTTGAGGATTGTGGATTATATTGAGCACTAGTTATTCTCTCTAATCCATCAGTCTCTCCATGCATACTATCAGGCATATAGGTATGTTTAAGAGCATTTGGAACCTTAAATATTTCAAGGTTAGTAATATCAGTTTGACCTTGGTTATCAAGAGTAATTTGATGTCTCGACCAAAGCGAACTGGAAACATAATCTCTAGATAAATCATTCCCGTTATTGATATAAATAATTCGTTCAACTTCTCCAGTAAGGCGATTAACAGAGGCTACCTGATTACGAATTTTTAATCCTTTAGCTACACCGCCCGGCATCTCTCTGGAAGCCCCATAATCAATATAAAATGTTTTTAAAGGTTGAACTTGCCCATCTATAACATTTGTAAAACTTTGTTTACCTGAATAAGGTACATTCTTTAAATCCGCTCCCATAGTCGCATAACTTGCTGAAAGCTTGATATTCTGTTCTCGTCGTACATAATCATTGAATGTATAAATAAAGCTATTTGTCGCTTCATCATACCTTCCTGTAGCTACAACCGTATCTCCAACTTTCAAAGGAATAGGCGGTAAAGTACGTTCTCTAATCCCTGTAGGTGATAATTTACTATCCAACTTAATTGTGAAGGAATCTCCCGGTTGAGTATCTGGTTTAACTTTAAGTTCAAAAGCTAACTTTATAAATTCTCCACTGGTCATCCACACTGCATCTTCATTATCTTTTTTTGTATCACTTCGCGTTGAAGTCAGCTCGTATTTTAATACTTCAACTACATTTTCTACTTTAGGCTGTCTAATGACAGTATTGCCTCTAGACTCTGATATTTTCTCTTCAGATGTTGAATTGGTGGATTTTATATATTTGGCTTCCACAATTCCGTAATGATTAACTCTGATTTCATAGTAATCGTTCAATAACTGATAACCTTCAGGCGCTTTAGTCTCTCTAAGGGTATACGTTCCTTTCGTTAGATTTGAGAATACAGTCCCCTTTGAATTGTTAGTGGTAGTTATCGTTTGCATAACTTTACCAGTTGAATCAGAAAGAGTAAATACAGCACCTGCTAATACCTTCCCTTTCTCATTTACTTTCTTCAAAGTAAAGCTTCCACTTTGTTCAGCTATCTGAACATTTGACGCCGAGCGTAAAAAGGAATCCATTAAGACAGTTGCTTCTGTCACTTCTCTTGTTAATACAAAAGGATCTTCCTTGCTTCCATTCCCTGTTTTATTTACCAATTCACTATTTGTTGCTGCTCGTTCAATTATTCGATACGTCGCTGAGGAATTTGCTACATTTTCCCATACTAACTGAGTAGAAGTTGCCTCATCCGGCGCTTCAATACTTTGAACAGCATTTTCAACTTCTGCTATTCTCCACGAACCATCTTCATTTTGAACTTGCAATTCTATATCAATAACGTCATCACTATCAAACTCATTCCATTCTTTTCTTGCATATAAAGTGATAGGCTTTTCAGCTGTCTCTACTAGTGTGTAGTTGAAGAAAGAATCTGAAGAAAATTCAATACTGGTGAGTCCTGTTTCATCTGCCTTTATTTCTGTTTTATCTGTTAAATCTTCAACACTATCTAAATCATTATTTTTGAAATGATAGAACTTCCATTTTGTCGAGCTTTTTTCTACAGGTATACTATTTTTAAATGTAAATGAAACTCTCACTTCTTTTTGAGGTTCGATTTTTTCTCCTGATCCAGTCAAAAAAGAAAGTTCGTAGGAATGAGCCTGCTGAACAATCTGAGAATTTTCCTCAAGAATAGATGATACTCTATCATTATATTTTGTACTATCTTCTGAAGGTAAAACCTGTAATCGAACAGGCTGTTCAAATGTATGCTCCTCATAGTTAACTTGTACAGTTATATTTTCATGTTCAGCGAATAAGCTTCCAGCAGATTGAACCTGTGCCAACTGTGACTCCGCCTGTTCTTCTTGAACTGGCTGTTCTACTGTTGTTGACTGATTATAGACTGATTGCAGAACACTCTCCTGACTGTCTGTCTCTAAAGTAATGGCTGGTAAAATCAGCAAATATGATATTCCAAAAGCCATAATTATTGACAACACCATAGTTATTTTTGCAGTCTTTTTCTCTCGAAAGTGTTGCTGAACAAATTTAAACAATCTTTCCCATAATATTTTCATGTTTTATATCTCCTTCCTTTATTTGATTACTCCCATTTTATGAAATGGCCATATCCGAAAGGTTAACTTTCCAACCAGTTGCTCCTCACCAATCGACCCAATAGCTGTATTTCTAGAATCAATAGATACACTGCGATGATCTCCCATTACAAAATATTGACCTTCTGGAACCTGGTACGGTAGTTTAATATCCGTTTGACCATAGGCCTTATCTTTAACATAGGGTTCGTCTAATGTTTTTCCATTTACATAAACATTCCCCTGCTCATCTATATTTACCCACTGACCAGAAGTTGCTACTACTCTTTTTACCAAAACCTTATTATTGTAGTAGAATGCAACCATATCTCCAGTTGAAAGTGTATTTGTCTTCACAGTTGCCACCATATCACCTGCTTCCAGAGTAGGAGACATAGAGCTTCCATAAATATGTAGAACTGGCAACCATAACATGGCTATTAATACTGCAAGTGCAGCGACAGTAACAAGCGTGAAAATAGTATTTTTTAATGTCTCTAGATACCGCTCTTTATATCGTATTTTATCCAGCTCCTCTGACATTATTGATATACTGGGTAAATCTGATATGGTAACATGATCCTTATTTTTATTAGTCGCCATCCTCATCTGTTCTCCCTATTTCACAATTATCAGATTGTTTATGTGTAACTTTTTGAACTTGTTCAAGATAAATATTTGCAGCCAATTGTGCTTCTTCAAAAATCCTAGTAACTGCTAGAGACGCCTCCGCTATCGAACCAATTTCTCCCAAAACCGCTTCGCGATACTCAATTCTTTTTTCCAAATCTACTAATTTTGCTTGATAAGACTCTATTTCCTTTGCCTGCTCAACCAAGAGTTCAAATAATTCAGAACGCTTCAGTTTTCTAAGGTCTTTTGCATTTAACATTGCTTCTTCCTCTCTCCTTTTTGCTTATATTGCTTTCGCTACAAAATATATGCTTATTTACTTCTAAATATCACCTATCAATCAAAACATATACATTTTTGTGAATATAATACGATCAAATTAGCCTGTACATGATACCAAGCCAATCCCTAGTTTGTCAACAATGCCAATTTCTTAAAAAAACACAAAAAAATCAGAACTTTTTGCACACATATTTTTAAGTTAAAATATGTATGCAAATCGAAAAACTACTTCCTTCTGATTTCTCAAACAATTCCATTAATATAAATATTTTTTTCATAGCTAGTGCATCACTAGATTCCCCTCATTTGTTTCATATATTTTTTTGAAAAAACATACGAAAAACAAAGAAAAAACAATTTATTACATTACCCTGTATAAGGGATAAATTGATTTTAGTAGTGATTTGCAGATTGTAACTTATTTAAAATTGAACATCCTCCAACTTTAGATTTTTAGAAACGCATACACTGCTCCTATCTAGCGATAAATCGGAGAAGAAATATTTAACGAATGATAGAGAAGTTCTTTAAATATAACGTAGAACCTGTATTTGATAACAAATGTTTCTAACTAAATACTATTCACAAACCTCTATCACTCTTATGTGGGTATATGAGTTTTATCCTATTATTACTCAGATAAGGCTAGGAGTAAAACCGTTCCATTAGCAGTTTCACTGAAAACGTCCCACAATCACCTAAAACATTATAAACACAAAATGAAAGAGAGAAAGAACTAAACAGATAATACTCAATGAAAATCAGACTAGGCGACGCAGATGCAGATAGAACTGAAGTTCATCAAATCAAGTCAACAACGTCTGATTTTGATTTTCGAAGAGTATAAAAGAGTTCGGCAATAAATCTTTATTCCCAGTTGTTGAGCTGAAACAATCTGTCTCCAAACGTTTTTACTACACTGGGATGTTGTTCAAACTTTGAGAAATAGTACTGTTTTTTTTGTACAGATTCATTTTTGCATACAAAAAAACCTGATCACACGATCAGGCTTTTCAGGAGATTATGAAAAATATTTAGGATTGGGTATAGTATAACCAATATTACTAAAAGTCACATCCGTCTTAAGACTGATTTATTGAATATGACCAATAAAATAAGTAGAGTCGTTTAAAAATAGACTTATTCATACGGGGACTGCACTCATTACTGTTAGCTACCAAAACTACAAGCATAATTTAAGAACCTGTATTCACAGTTCAACGCTTCTATTCTAAGGCTAGTTTTTAAGCTACTCATCGTTAGTTTTTTTCAAAATACAATCAATATCCCCCCAAAAAATTACCTTGATTAGCTAAATCTGTCTCTTAATATGAGTACTTCGCTTGTAAATACAGGTTCTAAGAATAAAGCTTTACCAAGGCAGGCATAGATATATTTATTTTTATTAAACTCTCTATCTTATTTTGCACTTCTGACACAAGCTTCATAGGTCTGTTCCATCAACATGGTAATAGTCATCGGACCAACACCACCTGGAACTGGGGTAATATAACTTGCCACTTCTGATACTTCATCGTATTTGACATCACCGATTAGCTTGCCATTTTCATCACGATTCATACCAACATCAATCACCACGGCACCTGGCTTAACAAATTCCTTGGTCACAAAATGACCACGACCAATGGCAACAACAAGAATATCGGCCTGACGAGCAAGCTCTGGCAAGTTTTTGGTGCGAGAATGCGCAATCGTTACAGTAGCATTGGCATCCAATAACAGCTGTGCCATCGGTTTACCAACAATATTAGAACGACCAATAACTAAAGCAGACTTCCCTTCCAGCTCAATCTGATATTCTTTGAACATTTCCATAATTCCTGCTGGGGTAGATGGAATCATAACAGGATGACCTGACCAGAATTTCCCCATGTTAGTCGGATGAAAACCATCCACATCCTTATCTGGGTCAATGGCCAACAAGACCTTCTCCTCGCTGATGTGGGCTGGTAAGGGCAATTGCACCAAAATACCATGCCATTCATCATCCTGATTATAGCGCTCAATCAAATCCAACAAGTCTGACTCAGAAATCGTATCTGGAACGCGAACAACCTCACTCTTGAATCCAGCAGCTAGAGCTGACCGCTCCTTATTCCGTACATAGACCTGACTAGCAGGATTTTCGCCAACTAAAATAACTACAAGACCTGGTACCAACCCCTTTTCTTCTTTTAATCGAGCAGTTTTCTCCGCCAAGGCAGCCTGCAATTTTACACCTAGTGCTTTCCCATCAATGACTGTCATACCTACACTCCTTTTGTTTTTTCTATTATACCCTAAAATTCTCCGACTGACTATACTTGTCCAAAGTAGAATATAGCATGTAGCAAAAAACTCCGAACAATATCGGAGTCGTACTTATTTGTTCATTTATTACAAGACCTTAGACAAGAAATCCTTAGTCCGTTCTTCCTTGGTATGTTCAAAGACTTCTTCAGGCGTTCCATCCTCCACGATGACACCGCCATCCATAAAGATAACCCTGT
Organism: Streptococcus sp. 2018WUSS126; assembly: GCF_044427425.1. Taxonomy (NCBI): domain Bacteria; kingdom Bacillati; phylum Bacillota; class Bacilli; order Lactobacillales; family Streptococcaceae; genus Streptococcus; species Streptococcus sp. 2018WUSS126. The sequence continues at coordinate 69,057 of NZ_JAOTGB010000004.1, forward strand.
CAGCTACCTCACGCGCAAATCCCATCTCATGAGTCACGATAACCATGGTCATCCCTGACTTGGCCAAATCCTGCATTACAGCAAGAACTTCACCAACCATTTCAGGGTCTAGTGCAGAGGTCGGTTCATCAAAAAGTAGGACATCTGGGTCCATGGCCAGACCACGTGCAATAGCGATCCGTTGTTGCTGACCACCTGAAAGGCTTTGTGGATAGGCATTCGCCTTATCTGGCAATCCTACCTTTTCAAGTAATTCCTTAGCCTTCTTCTCAGCCTCATCCTTTGCAATTCCCTTTGTCTTAATAGGTGATAAAGTAATATTATCTAATACCGTCATATTTGGAAAAAGATTGAACTGTTGAAAAACCATTCCCATCTTTTCACGCATCTTGAAAATATCATTTGACTTGTCAGTAATATCAACACCTTCAAATGTAACAGTTCCCTTGGTTGGCACTTCTAAGAGGTTCATTGTGCGTAAGAAAGTCGATTTCCCTGACCCTGATGGACCGATAATAACGACCACCTGACCTTGTTGAATATCTAAATCAATTCCTTTTAGAACCTCATTCTTTCCGAAGTACTTATGTAAATCCTTGATAGAAATAATCGCATTAGACATGGAACTGCCCTCCCTTGTTCAACTTTTTCTCAAACGACTGAATAATCACTGTTAGCACCGTTGTCATAATTAGATAATAGCTCGCTGCAAATACAAGTGGTGTTAAAGGAATATAAGAAGTAGATTGAACTGTCTGAGCACCGTTCCATAATTCCATCACACCGATGGTTGACAAAAGTGAGCTATCCTTAACAATAGTCACAAATTCATTTCCCAAGGCTGGAAGAATATTCTTGATAGCCTGTGGCATAATAACGTAACGCATCGCCTGCTTTGGTCTAATACCAAGCGAATAAGCTGCTTCCAGCTGTCCTTTTGGTACAGCATTAATACCAGCACGAACAGTTTCAGATACATAGGCACCCGAGTTCATCGAAATAACAATAATACCTGGAATCAAGCGCGTCAAATCAACCGTCAAAATTCCTAGCTGAAAAGTTGGTGCTACAAAATGTGTCATCGCAAAAGCAATCATAATCTGGACAATCATCGGTGTCCCACGGAAAATCCAGACATAGATATTGGCAGTCCAAGCTAAAACTTTATACTTACTACGCTGAGCAAAGGCAAGCAACACACCTAAAATACTACCAAAAAATACTGAGAAAAATGCAATAATGAGGGTAACAATTGCCCCATAATTAAAATAAGCCCAATACTCAGGCAAAAAAGAAAAATTCATTCATCTTACTCCAATTCTGTCATTTAGAGTCTATTATACCATTTTTGAATATTTATGCAATACTTTTGTTTATAATATTCAATTTACACAAGAAAAAAGCACCCTTAGGTGCCTCTCACTTCTTCTTAGTACAATAGCTCATAGATTTCCATTGCAATCAAGTCGATGCTGTCAAACGCGTACGTTTCACGAGCAGCAACATCACGCAAGGTAAATACTGAACCATTTTCCTCGTCATAGCTATAAGCCACTTCTGCAACAACAATACCATCACGTTCGAAATTACGTTTCAACGTACCGCCGTCATTAGCCATAGCCTCCAGACGATTGATAATTCTCACCAAATGTGATTCCATATTCGTTCTCCTAATCCTTTTTATAGGAATATTTTACCACATATTACCAAAAAAGTCTTATTTTTTCCCTATTTTCTTCCTATCGCCCTATTTTTCATAGAAAGTTTTTCCAAGCGTAGCAGTTTCTTGATTTTTCTATGAATCTTGTTATAATAAAGCTAGAACTGACCTTTTTTGACCATTTAACAATAGGTCACATTTTTTCACAGAAAGAGGTAGAATTATGCTCTGCAAAAATTGTAATATCAACGACGCAACGATCCATCTCTACACCAACTTAAACGGTAAACAGCAGCAGGTAGATCTCTGTCACAACTGCTACCAAATCATGAAAACAGACCCTAATAATGCCATCCTACGTGGGTTGGGAGATTTAACAAATCCTAACAATATGGATCCCTTTAGTGAATTTTTCAATCACCTAGGTGGCTATCCTGGCAATACCCCTGCTGGAAAAAATCGCGAACAGACTCCTCCCACTCAAGCCGGTGGGCATAATGGACGTGGTGGACAGACCCCTCCTCCGCAACAACCCCAACAACCAAATGGGCTCCTTGAAGAATTTGGTATCAACGTTACCGAAATTGCCCGTCGTGGGGATATTGATCCAGTAATCGGTCGCGATCAAGAAATTACCCGTGTCATCGAAATTCTCAACCGTCGTACAAAAAACAATCCTGTTCTTATCGGTGAGCCTGGTGTAGGTAAAACAGCGGTTGTTGAAGGCTTGGCTCAAAAAATTGTCGATGGCGATGTCCCACAAAAATTACGAGACAAGGAAGTCATTCGTCTGGATGTTGTCAGCCTCGTACAAGGAACAGGTATCCGTGGACAATTTGAAGAACGCATGCAAAAACTCATGGAAGAAATCCGTAATCGTCGCGAAATCATTCTTTTTATTGACGAGATTCACGAAATTGTCGGTGCTGGCTCTGCAGGCGATGGTAACATGGATGCAGGCAATATCCTCAAACCAGCCCTCGCACGTGGTGAAATGCAACTAGTCGGTGCAACAACGCTCAACGAGTACCGTATTATCGAAAAAGATGCCGCCCTAGAACGCCGTATGCAACCTGTAAAAGTTGAAGAACCAAGTGTCGAAGAAACCATTACTATTCTCAAAGGTATCCAAAATAAATACCAGGATTACCATCATGTTAAATACTCCGATGCTGCTATCGAAGCTGCTGCAGTACTGTCCAACCGCTACATTCAAGACCGTTTCCTACCAGACAAGGCTATTGACCTTCTGGATGAAGCTGGTTCAAAAATGAATTTGACCCTCAACTTTATTGATCCAAAGGAAATTGATCAACGCTTAATAGATGCCGAAAACCGTAAGGCCCAAGCAACTCGTGACGAGGACTATGAAAAGGCAGCCTATTTCCGTGACCAGATTGCCAAGTATAAGGAAATGCAAAAGGCAACCATCAGCGAGGAAGATATTCCCCTCATTACTGAAAAGGAAATTGAAGCCATCGTAGAACAAAAAACCAACATACCTGTTGGCGATTTGAAAGAAAAAGAACAATCGCAATTGATCAACCTGGCTAGCGATCTCAAGGTCCACGTTATCGGTCAAGATGAAGCTGTGGATAAGATTGCCAAGGCTATTCGCCGCAACCGTGTTGGTCTTGGTGCGCCAAACCGCCCAATCGGCTCCTTCCTCTTTGTCGGACCAACAGGTGTCGGTAAAACCGAATTGTCTAAGCAATTAGCTATCGAACTCTTCGGTTCGGCGGACAGCATGATCCGCTTCGACATGTCCGAATACATGGAAAAACACGCTGTCGCTAAACTCGTCGGAGCTCCTCCAGGCTATGTAGGCTATGAGGAGGCTGGACAATTGACTGAAAAAGTCCGTCGTAATCCTTACTCACTCATCCTCCTTGACGAAGTTGAAAAAGCCCACCCAGATGTCATGCACATGTTCCTTCAGGTCTTAGACGATGGGCGTCTGACAGATGGACAGGGACGCACGGTCAGCTTCAAAGACACCATTATCATCATGACCTCAAATGCTGGTACTGGAAAAGTTGAAGCAAGTGTCGGTTTTGGTGCGGCTATGGAAGGGCGGACTCAATCAGTCCTTGGCCAACTTAGCAATTTCTTCACACCTGAATTTATGAACCGATTTGACGGTATTATTGAGTTCCAACCACTGAGCAAGGAAAACCTACTTGAAATCGTCAGCCTCATGCTAGACGATGTAAACAAACGCCTTTCTCACAATGGCATCAGCCTCCATGTAACAGATAAAGTTAAGGAGAAATTAGTGGACCTTGGCTACGATCCAAAGATGGGAGCTCGTCCACTACGCAGAACCATCCAAGATCAGATTGAAGATGCTATCACCGACTTCTACTTAGAACATCCAGCAGAAAAAGACCTACGTGCTGTCATGTCAAGTAAAGGTACAATTCAAATCAAGGTACAAACAAAGACAAAATAAGAAAATAGAGCTGCTCCCTACGAGTAGCCTATTTTACTGTTTTGATACTCTATTTTTCTAAATTTTTCCCCATCTCCATCCTATAAAAAAATTTTACTTTGTAAAGCCTATCACAAGGAAAAATAATAAAAAAGTGGTATAATGTATACAACTCATTCCAATTATGAAAGAGGATAGAATTGCCTATGGAGAAAATCGCTGTATTTGGAGAAAAGAAGGCTGGCGTCAGCTACCAGAGTCGCTTTGGTGTTTACGCAGTTATCCCAGATGAAAAGAAAGAACAGATTATACTCGTTCAAGCACCAAACGGAGCTTGGTTTCTTCCTGGTGGAGAAATTGAAAAGGGAGAAAACCACCTCATAGCACTGGAACGTGAATTGATGGAAGAGCTTGGATTCACCGCTGAAATCGGAAAATACTTTGGTCAGGCTGACGAATACTTCTACTCTAGCCACCGCGATACCCATTTCTATAATCCAGCCTACATCTATGAAGTAACTAGCTACCATCAAATAGGACAACCACTAGAAGATTTCAACCATATTGCCTGGTTCCCAGTCAATGAAGCCATCGATAAACTCAAACGTGGTAGTCACAAATGGGGCATTGAACAATGGAAATTGCAAGAAAATTCATTCAATAACTAGTAAAAACACTCTAATCGTGCTATAATGTAGCCAAAGAGATAGAGGAGGTTCCACATGAAAATCATTAACACGACAAATAGTCATCCCAATCTTGTCCAAAGCCAGTTGGCTAATACTGATGCTTTCCTAGTAGAGACTTATTCTGCAGGGAATACAGACGTTATTTTCACACAGGCACCCCGTCATTATGAACTCTTGATCAGTAATAAATACCGTGCAGTACAACAAAATGAAATCGAGCAAATTCGTGATTTCTTCCTTCATCGAAAAATTGATGAACGAACTATTAACAAGGCTGCCATTCAAACGATTCACACAGACCGTTTGATTGAAATGTCTATTCCCATTATCGCAGAAGTGTAAGAAGCCAATTGGCTTCTTTTTTTTCTATTTATACTCAATGAAAATCAAAAGTAGCCTAGGAAACGAAGCCGAAGATAGAACTCTGTTACTTTCTTATTTCAAGGTAACAGGCTGAAAACCTCCACTGGAGCTTTTCACTCATCAAGGCTCTTGACAACGGATACTTTTGATTTTCGAAGAGTATTACAAAAAAAGCCTATCGCTAGATAGACTTTAACAAATGTATTGTGATTACTTAAGCTTCAAAACCTTGAGCTACTGCTTCAGCAAAGTTTTCTTCCACTACGCTTGCACAGTGGTCACAGATTGTCGCACCATAGCTACGTTCTACAACGCTAGTATCAATACGGCGGCAACGATCACACACTTCACCTGCTGCACGTTCTACTGCAAAGGCAACTTCATCCACCACAAGTGCACTTTCAGGAGCTGCTTCCGTGGTTACTGTCAAGTTTGAAACAATGAGCAACTGAGCAAGGTCTGCATTCAAGCTCTCCAAGAAGGACTTGGTTTCAGCTGAGACATAGGCAGTCAAATGAGCTTCAAGTGACTTACCGATGATTTTGACATTACGCGCTTCTTCCAAGGCTTTTTGTGCCTGAGTACGGAAGTTCATAAAGTTTTCCCAATCAGCCAAAAGCTGCGCTTCATTGGCAAAGGTTTCCACCTCTGGCATTTCCGCCAATTGTACAAACTCTTCTGCTTCGTGTTCCAAGTATGACCAAATTTCTTCTGCTGTGTGTGGCAAGATTGGGGTCAAGAGCTTGGTAATTTTCACCAAGATGTCATAGAAAACTGTCTGCATCTGACGACGAGAGAGTGATTTAGCACCATCAATGTAGACAACATCTTTGGCAAAATCGAGGTAGAAGGCTGACAAATCAAGGGTTACAAAGTTTACTACAGATTTGTAGATACCCATGAAATCATAATTGTCGTAGGCTTCACGGATTTGAGCTACCAATTTGTTAAATTTCACCAAGAGATATTGGTCAACAGAACGAAGCTCTTCGTAAGCCACTGCATCACTTGCAGGATTGAAATCAGAAGTGTTGGCAATCAAGAAGCGAAGGGTATTACGGATTTTACGGTAGGTTTCAGAAACCTGTCCAAGAATATCCATAGACACACGTACGTCGTTTGAAGTATCAACGGATGTCACCCACAGACGCAAGATTTCTGCACCAAATTGTTTCTCAACATCACTTGGTAGAATGGTATTGCCTAGAGATTTAGACATCTTCATACCTTTGCCATCTAAGACAAAACCTTGTGACAAGACAGCCTTGTATGGTGCATGACCGTTTACGGCTACAGAGGTAATCAAGGATGAGTTAAACCAACCACGGTATTGGTCAGAACCTTCTAGGTAGAGGTCTGCTGGGTAGGCAAGATTTTCACGGGCATTCATGACACCATTCCAAGATGAACCAGAGTCAAACCATACGTCCATGATGTCTGTTTCTTTGGTAAATTCGCCATTTGGTGAACCTGGATGAGTGAAACCAGCTGGCAAAAGATCTTTTGCTTCTGATTTCCACCAGATGATAGAACCATGCTCTTCAAAAAGGGCAGCAACGTGGTCTGTCACTTCCTTGGTCATAATCGCTGTACCATCTTCTGCATAGAAGATTGGAAGCGGCACACCCCAAGCACGCTGACGAGAGATGACCCAGTCACCGCGGTCACGGATCATGTTGTAAAGACGTGTTTTACCCCAAGCAGGAATAAAGGTCGTTGCTTCGATTTGGTCCAAGATTTCCTGACGGAACTTAGAAACAGAGGCAAACCATTGCGGTACTGCACGCCAGATGATTGGCTTCTTGGTTCTCCAGTCAAATGGGTAGGAGTGATTGATCACTTCACTAGCAAGGAGCAAGTCGCCTAATTTTTCCTTAACCGTTGGTACAACCTTGTCATAAAATTGCCCTTCAAAATCAGGACCCGCAGCTTCATTCATCAAGCCACGTTCATTGACAGTTACCGCAACCTCCAAGTCATATTTGACACCGACATTATAGTCATCCTCACCAAAACCTGGAGCCGTATGGACGATACCAGTACCCGAGTCCGTTGTGACATGGTCACCTAAGATAACCAATTCATCAACTTCTCTATCCCATGGGTGTTCGGTCACGATGTATTCAAACTCAGCACCCTTGTGTTTTGAAATCACTTCGAAGGATTCCCAACCGAATTTGGCTGCCAAGTTGTCAACCAAGGCTTCTGCCAAGACATACTTACGGTCAGAACCTACTGGTTGAACCAAGACATAGTCAATGTCTGCTCCCATTGTCAAACCGCGAGAAGCCGTTACTGTAAATGGAGTCGTTGTCCAGACAACGATGTAGCTGTCTGTATCCAAGAGCCCCTTGCCATCTTTGACCTTGTTAGCATAATAAAGAGATGTTGAGTCAATGTCGTGGTATTCGATTTCAGCTTCTGCAAGGGCAGATTCAGATGACCATGACCAGTAGACAGGCTTGGCACCACGGTAAATATAGCCCTTGTCTGCCATAGCACCGAAGACACGGATTTGAGCTGCTTCATAGTCTTTCGTCAAGGTGATGTATGGATTTTCCCAGTCTGCAGAAACACCCAAGCGTTTGAAATCATCACGTTGCTTGTCAACTTGGCTAAGAGCGTAATCACGACACATTTCAAGATATTCTACCAAGTCCATTTCCTTGCGCTTAACACCTTGTTTTGCCAAGACTTGCTCAATAGGAAGACCATGCGTATCCCAACCCGGTACAAATGGTGCACGGAAGCCAGACATTGACTTAGAGCGAACGATAATATCTTTAGAAATCTTGTTCAAAGCATGTCCAACGTGGATATTTCCGTTAGCGTAGGGAGGGCCATCGTGGAGGTGGAAGGCAGGTTTGCCTTCATTGAGTTCTTGGCGACGAGCATACAAGTTTGCTTCATCCCAGGCCTTTTGCCATTCTGGCTCACGTGTTGGTAAGCCTGCACGCATAGGAAATGCTGTCTTACCTAAATTGAGTGTTTCTTTTAGTTTCATCATAACTCCTTTATCTTATAATTAATTCCATTTTCATTTCTTGGCCTTCTAAACCAACGGATTGAAAACCAAGTTTTTCTAAAATGTACCTCATTTTATGATTGCCAATGACATAATTTATAGAAATTTTATGACAAAGCGGATCCGCCTTCGCCTTTCCAATCATTTGTTGGATGACTTCTTTTCCAAATCCACGATTTTGAAAATCCTTATCGATCAACAAGCGCCATAAATAATAACTATTATCTTTGGGTTCAATAGATAACATTGCAAAACCGACAACTTTTCTGCCAGATAGCACAGCATAGGGTAGAATCATTCCCGAATCTTTATATAACCAAGCTTGGGCTAAAGAATATTCAACCGATGCCACTCGGCGCTGGTCCTCAGGTGCAAGTTGAACTTGTAACACTGCTTCAAAGTTGTCCTTGTTTACTAATTCTAATCGTATCATAAAAATAAAAAAAACTCCCGCCAAATAAGGACGAAAGTTCGTGGTACCACCTTAGTTTAGATAGAGTTTCCCCTATCCCTCTATGTTCGTAACGTGAACGGACGTCTCTCCTTACTATTTTCAGGAAAAATCAAACAAAGTGATGATCCATAGAAAGAGATTGTAGGGCTTCCACCATCTCCTACTCGCTTAAAATATTTCTAACGACCTTGTCTTTGCTTATGATTTCTATTATTCTTCTATTGAAAGTACTACAGGTTCTCCACCCTCAAAAGCTGCTGCCTGACGAGTTAATTCTGCAATCTCTTCTGGTGTCAATTGACGTGTATAATCCAAACTTTCTTCTTCAACAGGTAATTCTTCATCCAAAGCCTTATGAAGAACATCACGAAAGGCTTCGTCACTTGTTTGAATGTAACTTGCTGTTGGACGGAGGATTTCCTCCCATTCAGATGAATTAACCAGTGATAATTGGCTTTCTACTGTTGATTTCAGACGCTGATGGAAAATACGTGTCTGGTTTTTTAATTCTTCAGTTTCAATGACAACTTTTTTCGCGTTGTCAGTCGCATTACGAAGAATTTCATTTGCCTTATCTTTAGCTTCATGTAACAATGTTGCCGCATCATAGTCAGCTTGTTTAATAATATTTGCCGCTTGATCTTCAGCCGCAACTTTTACTTTCTCAGCTGTATCTTGAGCTAAAAGAACTGATTTACTCAATGATTCTTTCATCTCATCAAAATAAGCCAAACGTTCCCGCAAATTTTTCAATTCTAACTCTTGGTCATGGTTTTTACGAATTAAATCCTCATAATCACGCGTTACAATGTCCAAAAAGTCATCAACTTCATCTGCGTCGTATCCTCTAAATTTTGTAGCAAAGGTTTTATCTTTTAATTCTAATGCTGTAAGTGCCATCTTTCCTCCTAAGTTTTAACAATGTCTAACTTTAATTTTATCTTCCCTTGCTTAGAAAAACCTAAAAATTCATTTAGGCGAACTCTACCATATCTCCTAACACTAATTAATTGCCCTATTTCAACTAATTTACTGGTTTGTTCTGCCAGAACATAATCCAACTTCACATGTCCAGCCTCGATCAACTTATTTGCAGTTGCCCTTGAAAGATTAAATGCGACCGAAATCAATTTATCTAATCTCATACTAGAAACCAACACATCCTTTGAACGCCATTCCTGTCCAATCGGTAGTCGAACAGTCATCCATTCTTCTTCCTTTCCCTTAACAGGGACACGAGCAATTTTAGTGATAGATTGTAAGGCAATCTGCCCAAATTTCTGATCGATAAAGACAATCAATCGTTCATCATCAATCAAAATATCACCCAAATACTCCCTTTTAATCCCTAGTTGATTGAGAAAAGTTCCAAGAACTTGTGAATGGGATAAGGTGTGAAATTTTCTAGCATAGGACAAATGAAGAGCGGTTAACTCAAAGTCCTTGATGTCCAACTCATAATAAGCCGGGGCAATAATAACCCGCGAATGTTCAGTCGAAACAAAGTCCCGACTAGAAAACGTTTGTAACTGGTAGTAGTTAGCAATTTTGCATACAATTTCATCTTGTCTAGGATGTAAAAACTGAGTTAATCTGTATGAATACGTATCTTCAACTTGCTGACACATATCCATTATTTTCTCTACAAATTCTCTTTCTTCCCTAGAAAAATGTTGCAATAAGTCTTTGTCATTTTTCATAACTATGCTAACAGTAGCAATAATTGAATCAAAAGGCGAGTTCCCATATTAAGCACAATCATGGCTGCCATTACGGTCCAATCCAACCCCATAAACTGCAGATTAAACCGCCTAAAGGGTTTTAAAATCGGTGCTACCAGCCATTGAATCAAATGACCAATCGAGCTTGTGTATAGGCTAGGAAACCAACTTAGCAAAGCGTATGCCAATAAGAGATAAGAATAAATCTCTACAATTTTTAATAGTAAAAAAATCAAAATTTGCATAGCGTTACCGTTTTATATCAAAGTCAAAATTTGAATCCGCCACACCAGTAGTTGTACCAGCATTAGCATTGCGCAATTCTTCAATATTGACTGTGACATTTACTGGAGTTAACAGCCACATGGTATTTGAGACCTTTTTCAAATTTCCAGATAATACCGAACGAGCACCATCCAAGTAGTCTAGGCAACGTCTTGCTTGTTGCTCCGACATATATTGAAAATCAATGAGAATACTCGCATTGTCTAATAAAAGATTTACCATCTCTGGTGCATCTTCATAACGTTTTGGAAACTTAATATCAATTGTAGTTTTGACAATCTCTTTTTCGTTATTATTAGTCATCAATTCTTGCTGCCTTTCATGTAGGCGTTGAAGTTGACTTTCTGAACGTGCTTCCCGACGCGTCTCTACTTTTGGCTGCTGTTCGCGCACAGGTGCAGCTGTAGTAGTATTGGCAACACGCATTTTAGGACGATCATTAGGCATTGAATAGGCATCTGCCTGTTCTTCAACTTCATTGACTTCGTCAACTTCAAAGTAATTAAATAAGTTCTTAAATGTATCTTTTAATGCCATATTTTCCTCCTCTCCATTATTCAAAGAATGCTGAGCCAATTCTCACATATGTAGCTCCGTGAGCAATGGCGCGTTCAAAGTCCCCACTCATTCCCATACTCAACTCTGTAAAGGGCATACGTGGTAAGTTCCTTGTAGCTAGTTCTTCTTGGATTTCCTGCATTTTAGAAAAAATCTCGTCTAATTCATCATCTGTAGCATCAATCGGTGCCATCGTCATCAATCCAACAAGTTCAATGTTCGCCAATAAACTAATTTCAGCAAGTGCCGTATCAATCTCAGATACTGCAAAGCCATGCTTACTCTCCTCACCGGAAACGTTGACTTGGAGGAAACACTTGACTATTTTAGTCGCACGTTTATCTATTTCCTGAGCTAGTTTGACAGAGTCTAGGGCGTGGAAATAATCAACAAATGGAATAATGTCCTTGACCTTTCTTCTCTGTAAAGTCCCTATCAAATGCCATGTCAATTGTTTGTCTGCTAGGGCATTATACTTTTCTAAGAACTGATCGACTCGATTTTCTCCAATATGAGTAATTCCAGTATTCACTAGCTGATTAGCAATAGAGCTGTCAACATATTTGGTGACAGCTATTACCTTTACTGATTCACTCGGACGACCTGCCTTCTCAGCAGCTTTTGCCACTGATGAAAAGATAGCATCCTTATTCTTTTGAAAATCCATTTTAGTTTAGCGATTACGGAAGAATGGTGGTGTATCCAATTCATCCTCATCTTGATCCATTGTAAATTTTTCGACTGAAACAGTGGATGTTGGTTCTGCGTCAGTTGGACGAATCAAGTTTTCGCGACGCAAATCCCACTCTCCGAAGGCAGAAGCTTTCGGCGCTTCAGTTTGTTGTGCAGCTCCACGAGTTGGTGCTGATGCTACTGAATGATCAAAGCGTTGAGAAGGGCGTGGTGAAACAGCTTCCGTGCGATGGCGGGCTGGTTTATCAGCAGTATCTTGACGAACCCCTGTAGCCACAACAGTCACACGAATCTCATCTTTCATTGTTTCATCAATAGATGTACCCAACCAAATGTTAACACCTTGACCCGCAGCCTGATTAACGATTTCTGAAGCATCTTCTGCTTCTGTCAGAGTCATGTCATAACCACCTGTAACATTGACAATGACATCCTCTGCACCATCAATTGTTGTTTCAAGAAGAGGAGAATAAATCGCTTTACGAGCCGCCTCAATCACTCGGTCCTCACCAGTACCGATACCGATACCCATCAAGGCGTTTCCTTTGTTTTCCATAACTGTCTTCACATCTGCAAAGTCCAAGTTAATCAAACCAGGATTTGTAATCAAGTCTGTAATTCCTTGAACACCTTGACGAAGAACATTATCAGCTTCGCTTAGTGCTTCTAAAAGCGGTGTTTTCTTATCAACAATTTCAAGAAGGTTGTTGTTTGAAATAATTAAGAGTGTATCTACTTGTTCGCGAAGACCTTCAATTCCCTCAATCGCAAAGTTTCCACGTTTATTTCCTTCAAAACCAAACGGACGAGTCACAACTGCGACAGTCAACGCACCCAAGTTTTTAGCAATACGTGCAATAACAGGAGCCGCACCTGTCCCTGAACCACCGCCCATACCAGCAGTGATGAAGACCATATCTGCACCAGTTAATACATTAGTCAATGCTTCTTCGCTTTCCTCAGCAGCTTTACGACCAACCTCAGGTTGACCTCCAGCACCCAAACCACGAGTCAATTTAGGACCTAGTTGGATAACTGTTTCAGCTTTAGAGCTACTTAGCGCTTGTACATCTGTGTTTGCTGCAATGAACTCAACCCCAGCAACACCTTCTTCAATCATACGGTTAATCGCGTTTCCGCCACCACCTCCGACACCGATTACTTTAATGACAGCACCATGACTAGCTGCTGCTTCAAATGAAAATGCCATAGTTTAAATCACCTTTTCTTTTCTCTTATTCAAACATGCTGCCAAACAAACCACGAATGCGATCTGTGATGTTTCCCTTAGCAGCTGGACGAACTTCTTCTTCCTCATCATGGTAAGTAGGAGCAACTTGTTCCTCTACCTGATCGACTGTATTCAATTCGTTCACGATTTCTCTTTGAATTGGCTGACTAATTCGAGGACGAGCAACAGGAATTTCAACTGGCTTATGTCTCAAGGTAGTCTCGCCATTTACTGCATGTTGGGCAATATTTTCAACATCTTCTAACTCACCAACATACTCAACAAAGCTAATCACACTTGCAAATGCTGGATTGCGGATACCAATTTGATTTGGAACAAAAAGTTTAGTGTTAACACCAAATACTTCTTGGGCCAATTCTGTAATTCCTGGTAAGATGGCACCGCCACCTACAATGACTATTCCCCCTGGTAAATCTAGAGCACGTGTACGCTCCAAATCTTGTTTCACACGGTCAAAAATCTGACGCAAACGTGCCGCAATCACTTCTGAAAGGTAGCGCTCGGTCACTTCAACTGGAGCGTTTTCTCCAATCACTTCGACAGTGAACTTTTCCTTATCACTTGCATCTTGCGGATAGGCAATGCCGTAGTTGTATTTCAAGTTTTCAGCAATACTCTTTGATGTTGTCAATACTTTTGAAATATCGTTTGTGATATAATCTCCACCTTCTTGGTAGATGTTTGTGTATTGCAACTCTTGGCCACGCATAACAGCCACAGTCGTTTGACCACCACCAAGATCAATGATAGTCGCACCAAACTCACGTTCACCTTCATTCAATACAGAGCGAGTTAGTGCCAACGGAGAAATTACAATATTTTCAACTTGGACACCTGCACGCTCCACCGTTTTACGAAGATTGTGAAGAATGGTACGTGGTCCTGTGTACAGCATACCACGCATTTCCAAGCGAATTCCCATCATTCCACGAGGGTCCTTAATGCCTTGGAACCCATCGACAGTGAACTCTTCTGGAATAAATGAAATCACTTCGCGTTCCGGAGTCATACTCTTTGTCAATGCTGATTTTACAACATTCTCAACATCTAAGTCTGTAATTTCTTGTGAATCTGTTGTGACAGGAATCATTCCTTGAGTTGGTTCGATTTGAAGAAGGTTAGCAGGCAATCCAACATTTACCTTTTCAATTCGGATACCTGATTTTTCTTCTGCCTGCTCAATCGCTTTTTTAATCGATCCCGCAGCCACCTCAATATTTACAATAATTCCATCTTTGACGCCAGCACTTTTTACATTGCTTACCCCAATCACATTCATTTCGTTATCAATATATTCTGCAACCAAGACTTTAACGGAGCTTGTACCAATATCTAATCCCGTAAAAAAGCCGTTTCTAGCCATTCTATCAGTCCTCTCTTACTTCCAACTTTAACAAATCATCTTCCATTTTGAAAAATAGTATAATTAGTCATCATTCATTATACCATATTATATCGAATTATGGTGTTTTTAAAGGATTTTTTTATTACTTTTTCTTTACAAAATTATCTATTTTAGCTTGCATATCTATAAATACCAACTTCCATGTCAATTGTCGTTGGAACTGTCACTTCTGCTGCTATTTTTGTATAGTAAGACATCTTCTGGCTAATCTCACCCAACGGGATTAATACAGTATTTCCATCTCTCATATTGAATGTCAACAAATCCTCGGTCACTTTACTCGGCGTTAAATTTATTGTCTGAATAGCAGAACGAATTCCTGCATCTATTTTCCCCAATTCAATGGCTAGTTCCTTGATTAATTCCTTATCGGATAAATTGATTGTTGTATAGCCTTCTGGCAAGGAATCCTGTGAAATCGGTTCACCGCCAATCTCTCCACTAGACAATACCGGATACCACTGGTTTTGTTGCTGAATGTAGCCTATTATAGCGTATTCTTTGATGTGAATGGTAAAGGTAGCCGGAAACTGGAACTTGATTGTTGCTGTCTCAACGGACGAACTATTCTTCTTAATATTCTTTGCGTAAGCATCTGCATGCAAAGCTATGGTTACAATGTAATCATCTGGAGAAATCAGACTATAATTTTCCACCTGTTCAGCAGTCAGTCGCTCATTTCCAACGACCTCTATCTGTTTTTTCTTGCTGGTTGGAGAAATAAAATACAGAGCCGACGCTGCCAGTAACAAACTCGTCACAAGAACCGGAATAGCTTTCCAGACTACTTTGGAAGGAATATCAACTTTTAAAGTTTGAACCTTTTCCCCTGTTTCCTTTTTAGATTCCAGACTCTCTGTTTTTCTTTCTATTCCCTGAAAAAGGACTCTTTTACTCTTTTTAGCTTTTGGGCTCTTCTGTTCTGTCTGCCCTTCGTCAACTGCCTGAACATCTGCCTCATCTTTATGAGCAAGGTAGGCTTGGTGGCGTGCTTTCCATTGTTCGAAAAAGGCACTTTTTTCATCATCCGGAGCAGTCATCTCAGGTATGTCTACATCCGTAGAAAGTCCTTTTTCTTCGGCTAATACAGATTCTTTCTCCGCTGGTGAAATTTGTTCTGAATCCAATTCTACTTGGGACGCCTGTTCCACTTCTAGCACTGATTCTTCTACATTTGAATCTTTTTCCGTCATAGAACCTACCTTCCCATATCTTCTCTAAGCAAATTGTAAAAACTATCTACTGACTGAATTTCATTAGAATTTGCCATGTTTTGGATATAAAATTCCTTATTTTTCAATAGCTCATCGACTTCTACTAACAGGCTGGCAAATGTCAATTGACTTTCATCAATCTGCTTAGAATATCCCTTTTTCTCTGCATAGAGAGCATTTTCAATCTGATCCCCTCGACTGGCCTGCCTTCCTAGTGGCACAATCAAATGGAGTTGTTGCATGGCAATCAACTCAAACAGAGTATTGGAACCACCACGGGTAATAACGACATCCGCTAAATCCATCAAGGGTTGATAAAGTTCTGTCACATAGTCAACTCTATATAGGTTTTTATCTAATTGATTGAGACCACTGTCCCCTGTCAAGTTGATAATATTGAATCGTTCGGTCAGAGCAGCACTATTCTGACTGATTAAATCATTAAAGACCTTAGCACCGCCCGAACCACCTACAAACAGTAGGGTCGGCAGACTTTTATCGAAGTGACTGAGAATTTCTGGCAACTGAATTGGTGTAACTTTGTCATTCGTTTGCCCCACTTTTGTAACTGCACCAACATGTTTTACTTTAGTCAAGCTGGCAGGTTGCTCAAAAGTACTATACATGGTTGTCGCAAATTTATAGGCAATTTTATTGGCCAATCCCATTGTTAAGTCTGATTCATGGATAAAGACTGGTACTCGTAATAAATTGGCCGCAATAACTGGCGGAACCGATACAAATCCACCTTTTGAAAAAAGAGCTTGCGGACGAATTTTAGCAATAATGATCAAGGATTGAAGAACACCAAAACCAACTTTAAACACGTCCAACATATTTTGGAAAGAGAAATAACGGCGTAATTTCCCAGTCGAAATAGAATGAAAATGGACATCTAAACCTGATTTCACAACCTGCTCATGTTCAATACCGTTCCCATCACCAATATAGTGGACTTCCCAGCCTTCTTCCAAAAATCGCGGAATCAAAAGGAGATTGAGCGTCACGTGCCCAACAGTCCCTCCGCCTGTAAAAACAATTTTTTTCATGATTATTTCAACTCCTCAAAGGTCTGTAAGAAGACGTCACCACGCACTTCAAAATTGGCATACATATCCCAGCTTGCATTGGCTGGGCTTAACAGGACAATATCTCCTTTTTCTGCAATGGCAAAGGCTTTTCTAGTCGCATCCGCAATTTCAAGAGCTTCTATCGTTTCCACTTCTGCCTTATCTGCTGCACGTTGAACACGGGGAG
The DNA here is from genome assembly GCF_044427425.1 of Streptococcus sp. 2018WUSS126. Lineage (NCBI taxonomy): Bacteria > Bacillati > Bacillota > Bacilli > Lactobacillales > Streptococcaceae > Streptococcus > Streptococcus sp. 2018WUSS126. The sequence goes on from NZ_JAOTGB010000004.1 coordinate 86,064, forward strand.
CTGATTGACCAAGGATCACCATTTTCTTTAGTCCGACCAAATCAGGGACTAATTCATCAAATTCATTGCCACGGTCCAAGCCACCTGCAATCAAAATGACCTTGCTATTGTCAAACCCTGAAAGAGCTTTTTGAGTCGCCAAGATATTGGTAGACTTGCTATCATTGTAGAAGGAAACCCCATTGATCTCACCTACAAATTGCAAGCGGTGTTTGACACCTCCAAAGGCAGACAAACTTTCCTGAATCGCTTGGTGGTCTACTCCCAACAATTTTGCAACCACAATTGTTGCCAAGGCATTTTCAACATTGTGTGAACCTGGAACACCAATTTGGTCAGCATCCATGATGTATCCACCCTTGAAATAGAGTTTTCCATCTGCCAAGTAAGCTCCATCAACCACTTCCTGTGTTGAAAAGGGAACCACCGTTGCTTTGGTCTGTCCAGCCAATTCCTTGGCTTCTTTCTGGTTGAAATTGAGTACTACAAAATCCTCAGCCGTCATCTGACGCTGAATCATCCATTTTGCTGCTACATAGTCTTCAAAAGTCCCATGATAATCAATATGACTGGCAATGAGGTTGGTCACAACGGCGATATGCGGGCGGAAAGATTCTGTCCCCATTAACTGGAAAGACGATAATTCCATGACCAAGGTATCCTCTGCAGTTGCAGTTTGAGCGACCGAAGATGCTGGGTAACCAATATTTCCACATAATTTTGCAGGTTTATTTCCTGCATTCAAGACTTCTGCAATCATGGTCGTTGTCGTTGTCTTGCCGTTGGAACCTGTAATCCCCACGATTGGAGCATCTGATACCAAGTAGGCCAATTCAACCTCTGTCCATACTGGAATTCCTTTTCCAATTGCTTTTTCAACCATAGGATTATCATAGCGAATTCCTGGATTTTTTACCATCAAAGCGAAATCTTCATCCAATAATTCCAAGGGATGGCTCCCGCAAATAACACGGATACCATCTTCCAACAAAGATTGAGCAGTCGGATTTTCTTCAAAAGGCTTTCCATCGTTAACAGTGACGATAGCACCCAATTTATCTAGAAGACGAGCCGCAGACTCTCCTGATTTAGCTAAACCTAGTACCAGCACTTTCTTATTTTTTACAATATCAATCATCTTCATCTCAATTACCTTTACTTTCTAACACCTTATTTTACCCTTTACGAAGACCTTTTTCAAGCCAGAGGACAGAAAAGTAAACTCTACCCGTGGTGCTAGTTCATTTCAAAATACAATAAAAAGCCCAAATGGACTATACTGTAAGCGACGAAACATACAGAAGGGTAGTCCAAATGAGCTTACTTACAGTATACTGCTAAATCTCATCATTTGCAATGGAATGTACGCCAATTATCACAAATTTGTCATCATTTCTACCAAAACTATTGCCCAAATTCCTTCAAACTTCGGCGTAATGTAGGCTTTCAGATAGATTACTCCTTGTCTTGCTTTTGTTATAAGCTGAACTAAGTATGACATCTCAACGCCATTTCTACAATATCTGCCACCTCTTTCCTCGTGGTCTGTTACTAGAAAGAAGTCGTTTCAATCGTCGGTCTAGGCAATTGATTTGAGTTGACAGGAGGTTAAGGTTTGAATAAGCTCTTGAAGTTGAACAATTACCTCATTCAGCCATATTGTCTAATGTCTATAATAGAAAAATGTTCCAGAGTCAAATCGACTTTGAAACATTTTCAATAGTTCAAAATTTCTTGGGAACTAAAAAATCATCCAACACTTGATTCCTATTCCGAAAACGAAATGTTTTACTAGTTGTTATAAAAATATAAATTAAGATTACAAATAGAATTGGAGTTGCGATAAATGGAGCAATAAAGATTGCTTTAATTTGGATAGCATCAGAGGTAACCAAAGCACTACCATTAACATTTTCAATACGATAGCCACGAACTAATAGCCTATGTGTATTAATACCGTAGGGTGTACATGTTACCAAAGTCAATAAGTCTTTCTGAGGTTCTATGGTAAGAGCCGATAAATCTGATGGCTCAACCACTCGAATCTGGTCCACTTTGTAAGTTAGTGTTTCATTGAGAATGTGAATGGTAAATATATCGCCTTCTCTCAACTTATCTAAATCAGAAAACAGACGGGCAGATGGGAGCCCACGATGCCCTGAAAGTACACTATGAGTTCCTAAACCTCCTACAGGCAACGATGTTCCTTCTAGATGTCCAATAGAAGTCTCTAAAACCGTTTCGTCTGTCCCATGAAATATAGATAACTTGACATCAATTTTAGGAATCTCAATATAGCCCATGATGCCATCTTTATTGAAATTCAATTCCTGATTGTAGGCTTCAATGTCAGATGCAGTCACATTCCAGTTTAAGGGGTTTTCTTGATTATACTGGCGCGCACTATCAATGATTTCTTTGTATTGATCCTCTGTCATATCTGATACTGTGTCAGAATAGGACATAATGGCCTCTGATTGGTGGAAGGAATTCCAATAATCACTGACCGATGGATAAGCCAATAGTCCAATCCCCAATATAAAAATTAATGGCATGATAAAAGACGGACCTTTCTTTTTGAGCCATTTGATCATGAAATCCCCTCCTTTCCTTATGTTAAGACCAAAGAAATATCTTCGGAAATACTTCCACTCTTGCTTTTGCACTTCCGAAGATAGATTCTAAATATTAGGTATTGTATGGACAATTAGATATTGTTCATACGACGTTTTGAAATAGTATAAACCAATGCTACCAAGAGTAGGATTGAACCAACTAGATAGAATAAAGTTGTTCCAATCGCACCAGTGCTTGGCAAGACACCACCCTTTTTATTGACGATATTTGCTTGAGCTGTGTTATTCTCTTTCACTTCAATGGATTGACGTTCTGTCAAAATATTGTAACCATTCGGTGCTTTCATTTCTTCAAGATAATAGGTCGTGCTATGTTTCAGACCTTTAATCACAACTTCGCCAGCTTCAATCGCAACGCCTGTTTCGTTAGCTTCCGCTACACGGTATGCATCTCCATCTTTTACAACTTTAATCTCAGTACCACCACTTAAAGCATCATAAAGCTTAAATTCTGCTCCAGTCAGAGTAGCTTTTGCTTCGTTTGTTTTCTTCAAAGTGAAACGGTGAGTGGTTACAGTCGTTTTATTATCTTCTGGATTTTTTGGATCTACTGGGGTATCTGGGGTATCTGGAGTGTCTGGATTATCTGGGTGATTTGGATCTGTTGGATTTGTTGGGTCAAAAGAGTTGTAACCAAGTGTTGCTGTGTTGGTTGCTTGACCTTCTTTTGCATCCTTGGTTACAACAGCTGAATAGGTTACATTCACTTCAATTGGTGAGTTGTAAATAGTTGACTTGTCAGCCTTGATCCATGTCAAGACAACTGTCATTTTACCAGCTCCATTAAAAGCAACTGTATAGTCTGTGTCTTTAACAAGCGTCTTAGTCCCAACCTTAACAGTTACTGAATCTTGATTAATTGTTAATGCTGTTGGAGTATCGGCAATGGTGTAAGATTTGATTTGTTTAGTGACACCATTTGCAGTAACAAAGTTCGTCGCGTTAAATTTGAATTGGAAAGGAACAGTGTCACCAATTTTTGCAGTTGTTGTTGATGTTGCTGTTTTTCCATCCGCTGCTAGAATTTTCTTACCGCCACCATTATTTGAGTCTGGAATGGTTGGATTAGTAGTGTTTTTATCGATAACAGTTGCATTTGGTGTTGTACTATCTACGGTAAGCACTGCACCAAGTGATGATATTACAAAATAGTAGCCAAATGTCAAATGTGTGAACTCAAGAGAGTTATCATTCGCTGTAGCACTTGTAACTTCTGTACCGAAATTCTTTGCCCAAGTCGCAAATGCTTCTGAAGAGACATTAGCACCTGCCTTTGCAATAACATTGCCTTTGCTGTCTACATCAAACCAGGTTTCACCACCAAAATTTTGTGCGGTTTTACCGCTTGGGAGTTTATAAGAGATACCTGAACCATCTTCTGTTACAGTAGCATCAAAGAGTTTATAGATGGTATATTTTTGACTTTGCGAGGCGTTACGGATAGTGATTGTCCCTGTACCACCTGCATTTGTATTTACCTCTTGCGCACTAGCGAAAGGAGTAGGCAAGACCATAGCTAACACAGCCAACACGGTCATGAAGAGACTTTTTAATTTATTCATGATTTTCTTTTTCCTTTTTCATTTTTTATTAAGGAGAAGCAGACATAAAATCCTGCAACTCCCATTGTGATACTTTAATTATGTAAGCGTAAAATCAGTCCTAGGACCTCTTTTCCTGATTACGTTGAACAAACAGATGCATCAGATAGGAGATGACTATGAGGACAAGGCCAGAAAGAATAAACCACTTCTGTCCATCTCCACCTGTGCTTGGCAAGGCTCTGCCCTGCTCATTGGCCACTTGGATGCGATGGCTGGCATCACCACTAACCTTGGTAAGCGTTGCTCGTTCTGGACTAGCATCATTGCCCGCTTCATCAGACAAGGCAACAGTGTAGAAGGAAGATATTTTATCTTCGTTAAAGTTTTCCTTGATGCTGAAGTAGATATAACTATCCAAGACAATAAAACCATCAGGTGCTGCCAATTCTTGCAGACGGTAGCGACCTGCTTCTAAGCCTACTGGTATCCGAATACCATCTTTGCTGGTAATGGCAATTTCCTGCGCCCCGTCCACCTGAGCCCAGTTCAAACCATCCCACTTGGTCAATTCAAACTTGCCACCTGACAAAGCCTGCCATGTTAAATCCGTTTTCTGAATGTTAATGACATCTTTAACCTTTAATCGGCCAAACTGAATGTCTAGTTCATAATTGGCTAAATTGGTACCAGATTTTGGAGCGTAATCAAAGTAGTTTGGCTTCATTCCGGGATCAATTGGACCTTCCAGGAAGGTTGGAACAACTCCTTCGCCATCGACAAAATCTGTGTAGTCAACTCCAGCGGGTACTGATACAGTGATATTGTCAACACGAAGCTCGCTGCCATCATAATCCTTGCTAGCAGAATCAGATGTTATGGTCAGCTGACGTTTGTCGATCCGTAATTCCCCATCAGAAATCAAGAAATCAACCTTGAAATTTTGATTACTATTAGAGAATCTATTTTGCAAAGATAGTGGGTAAATACCAGCATCCTTTTTCTTAACTGTCTGTTCGGCGCTTGCACCATTAAAGCTGATGTCAGATTCTTTATAGAGACCGCTAGTATCTTGGATTTCGGTGACTTTATATCCTATAGTTGCTGTCTCGCCATCATAGACCTTCGACTTCTTCTCACCTTTAATCACTACGACAACTGGTTGTTGCTCTACAGTCAGATTAGCAGGCTGATAGGTTATATGATAGAAGTTGGTTCGATCAACCCCAGTCGCATCAATAATTTTAGCATTTTTAGGCGTTGTAGCACTAACTCCTGCATCTGTTTGGCTACCATCGTAACGGACGGCAGTCAGATTGTCTCCTGCTTTCAATGCTGCACTGTAAGTAGGTTTTAAATCAGATAGACCCGAACTTGATAGAGCAGTGCCATCATAAACTTTAGACTTGTCTAATGCAGTCAGTATTAAGTTTTTCTTATAATAGAGATTAATGGTTATGTGACCACCCTTACCTACACGGTACACTGTCCTATCAGCTACTTTCTCACTGTCTAACGAATGATTATAGGTATAACCACTTATGGTTTTATGATCCACCACAAAACTCCCCGGTTTCTTTCGGTAAATCACCAATGGTTCTTGTCCATCGATTTTCTTACCATCCATATCCAAATAATTTACCGTAAAGGTTTGAGTATCAAATCCGACATATTCAAAAATAATCACATTATTTGCTGCATTAGAAGTTAGCACCAAGCCTTGAGTATTTACAGTTGGATAGTAATCCATTTCCAGCATATCATCCGTAATACCTGACTGATTTTTCATATGCTGTTTATTCACATCTGCAGCAGCTTCTTTGGCGTGGATGATACTTCCATCAACCTGGCGGGTCACAGATGGTGCAACCTCAATAGCAGGATTATCCTTCAAAACATATTTGACAGTATAGGTAACATCTTTGACCTTCGGTGTATAGTAGAAAGTTACTTCATTCCCATTAAAATTCAGGTTAATCGTTTGGCTATTCTTATCTGGACGATAACCAGTGATCCCTAATGCTTTTTCTGTGATTATCTGGTTCAACGCAAGTGCTGAACTCGTGACCATTTTATCGGAGTAAATTCCCAAAGTAAGTTCTAGTCTGTCTTAAAAACTGGAAACTAGAATGAGACAAAGAAATAAGGTAGAACTTACTATGGGACAAGTTGGTAATCGACAATGAAAAACAAACACTTAACTCTC